>NZ_JBEXDG010000029.1:0-5893 GCF_040605635.1 Dactylosporangium sp. NPDC005555 | reverse complement strand
GCTACGCTGGCCGCTCATCGCTTCAGCAACCCGCGCGCGTCGGCGACGGTGACGACCGAGCCGGTGACGAGGATGCCGATCGAGCCCGGGATCGCGTTGTCGGACTCGGCGAGGGTCACGGCGGTGTCGATCGCGTCGGGGAAGTCCGGCACCACGTGGACCCGTTCGGGCCCGTACAGCTCCTCGGCGATGGCACCGAGCTGCGCGGCGGACATGCCCCGCGGGGAGCTGTTGCGGGTGCAGACGATGCTCTCGGTGATCGGCTCGAGGAGCTCCAGCATGCCTTCGACGTCCTTGTCGGCGAGGGCGGCGACGACGGCGACGAGGCCGCTGAACGCGAACTCCTCGTTGAGCGCCCGGACGGTCGCCTGCATGCCGGCCGCGTTGTGGGCGGCGTCGACGAGGATCGGCGGTGACTTACGGACCCGCTCGAGCCGGCCGGGCGACGTGGCCCCGGCGAACCCGTCACGGACGGACTCGGCGTTGAGGGCACGTTCGTTGCCCGCGCCGAGGAACGTCTCGACCGCGGCCAGGGCGATCGCCGCGTTCTGCGCCTGGTGCTCACCGTGCAGCGGCAGGAAGATGCCCTCGTACGTGCCGGACAGGCCCTGCAGGGTGAGGACCTGCCCGCCGACGGCGAGGTCGCGCCGCACGACGCCGAACTCACGGCCCTCCCTGGCGATCGTCGCGCCGACCTCGGCGCAGCGCTCCAGGATCGGGCCCATCGCCTCGTCGGGCTGCGCCGCGCAGATCAGCGTGGATCCCTTGTGCACGATCCCGGCCTTGGCGAGGGCGATGTCTTCGATGGTGTCGCCGAGCCACTCGGTGTGGTCGAGGCCGATCGGCGTGATGACGGTCGTCTGTGCCAGGAGCACGTTGGTGGAGTCGTCGGCGCCGCCGAGGCCGACCTCGATCACGGCGACGTCGACGGGCGCGTCGGCGAACGCGGCGAACGCCATCGCCGTCGTCATGTCGAAGTACGTCAGCGGCGCGTCGCTGCGCGCGTCGAGGAACTCGGCGAGGGGCTGGACCTCGTCGTAGATCTCGACGAACCGGTCCTCGCTGATCGGCTCGTCCTCGACGCTGATCCGCTCCCGGATCGTCTGCAGGTGCGGGCTGGTGTACCGCCCGGTCCGCAGCCCGTGCGCGCGCAGCAGCGAGTCGATCATCCGGGCCGTCGACGTCTTGCCGTTGGTGCCGGTGATGTGGATCGCCGGGTACGCCCGCTGAGGGCTGCCCATGAGGTCGAGCAGCCCCTCGATGCGGCCGAGGTCGAACACCATGCGGGTGAAGCCCCGCCCGTTGAGCTCCTGCTCGACCTCATGGAAACGACCTGGTCCGCTCATGTCGCCACCTCCGCTGCGCTCCGGCGTCGCCCTGAGCCAACCTGCACCCACGGTGAGCGGCCCGAGCCGCTCCGCTGCCCGCTCACAGCGCGTCCAGCTGCCCGGTGATGCGGGCCAGGTCGGCCTCGGCGGCGGTGAGCCGCTGGCGGATCTTCTCCACGACCGCGTCGGGGGCCTTGTCGGTGAACGCCGGATTGTCGAGCTTCGCCCGGCACTGCGCGGCTTCCTTCTCCGCGGCGGCCTTGTCCTTGCCGAGCCGGGCCCGCTCCGCGGCGACGTCGATCGTGCCCCGGGTGTCGAGCTCGACGGTGACCCCGACGCCCACGCTGAGCTTCGCCGTCGCGGCGAACTCCGCACCCGGCGCCTCCAGACGGGCGAGGGACCGGATGAGCCCCTCGTGCGCGGACAGCCCGGCCGCGTCGAGTCCCTCCAGGCGGGCGACGACCTTCTGGGCGGGCTTCACGCCCTGGTCGGCGCGGAACCGGCGGACCTCGGTGACGACCCGCTGCAGGTCGGCGACCTCCCGCTCGGCGGCGTCGTTCTCCCATGCCTTTTCGGCAGCCGGCCATGCCGCACGCACCAGGGTCGGCGCGCCGGTCAGCGTCGTCCACAGCTCCTCGGTGACGAACGGCGTGATCGGGTGCAGCAGCCGCAGCAGCTGATCCAGCACGTGACCGAGCACCCGCTGCCGCTGCGGGGTCATCGCGCCCTTCGACAGCTCCAGGTACCAGTCGCAGACGTCGTCCCACGCGAAGTGGTAGAGCGTGTCGCAGACCTTCGCCAGCTCGTACGCCTCGAACTGCTCGTCGACGTCGGCGATGACGTGCTGCAGCCGGGACAGGATCCACCGGTCGACCGTCGACAGACCCTCGGTGGGCAGGTCACCCTCGACGGTCGCGCCGTTGGACAGGCCGAACCTGGTGGCATTCCACAGCTTGTTGCAGAAGTTGCGGGCGCCCTGCACCCACTCCTCGCTGACGGGCACGTCCGCGCCGGGGTTGGCGCCGCGGGCGAGGGTGAAGCGGGTCGCGTCGGCGCCGAACCGCTCGATCCAGTCCAGCGGGTCGACGACGTTGCCGAACGACTTCGACATCTTCTTGCCGTGCTGGTCGCGGACCATCCCGTGGAGCATGACCACGTCGAACGGCTGCTGGCCGTCCATCGCGTACAGGCCGAACATCATCATCCGGGCGACCCAGAAGAACAGGATGTCGTAGCCGGTGACCAGGACGCTGGTCGGGTAGAACTTCGCCAGGTCGGGGGTCTCGTCGGGCCAGCCGAGCGTGGAGAACGGCCACAGCGCCGAGGAGAACCACGTGTCGAGCACGTCCTGGTCCTGCGTCCAGCCGTCGCCGGCGGGTGGCTGCTCGTCGGGGCCGACGCACACGACCTCGCCCTGCGGCCCGTACCAGACGGGGATGCGGTGCCCCCACCACAGTTGCCGGGAGATGCACCAGTCGTGCATGTTGTCGACCCAGCCGAAGTAGCGCTTGGTGAGCTCCGGCGGCTCGACCCGGACCCGGCCGTCGCGGACGGCGTCGCCGGCGGCCTTCGCCAGGGGCTCGGTCTTCACGAACCACTGCAGCGACAGCCGCGGCTCGACCGTGGTGCCGCATCGCTGGCAGTGCCCGACGGCGTGCACATAGGGCCGCTTCTCCGCGACGATGCGCCCCTCGGCGCGCAGCGCGGCGACGACGGCGGGACGCGCCTCGAAGCGGTCCAGGCCGAGGAACGGGCCGTGGACGGTGATGACGCCGTGCTCGTCCATGATCGTGAGGCTCGGCAGGTCGTGCCGCTGGCCGATCTCGAAGTCGTTGGGGTCGTGCGCGGGGGTCACCTTGACCGCGCCGGTGCCGAACGCCGGGTCGACGTGCGCGTCGGCGACGATCGGGATCCGCCGGCCGGTGAGCGGCAGCACGACCTCCGTGCCGACGAGGTGCTTGTAGCGTTCGTCATCCGGGTGCACCGCCACCGCGGTGTCACCGAGCATGGTCTCGGCCCGGGTGGTCGCGACGACGATCGCGTCGGCGCCGTCGCCGTAGCGGATGGAGACGAGCTCACCGTCGTCGTCGGAGTGCTCGACCTCGATGTCGCTCAGCGCGGTCAGGCAGCGCGGGCACCAGTTGATGATGCGCTCGGCGCGGTAGATGAGGCCGTCGTCGAAGAGCCGCTTGAAGATGGTGAGGACGGCGCGGGACAGGCCCTCGTCCATGGTGAAGCGCTCGCGGCTCCAGTCGACGGAGTCGCCGAGGCGGGTCATCTGTCCGAGGATCTTGCCGCCGGACTCGGCCTTCCACTGCCAGACCTTCTCCACGAACGCCTCGCGGCCCAGGTCGTGCCGGGACTGCCCGGACGTGGCGAGCTGCCGCTCGACGACGTTCTGGGTGGCGATGCCGGCGTGGTCCATGCCGGGCAGCCACAGCGCCTCGAAGCCCTGCATCCGCTTACGGCGGGTGACGGCGTCCTGGACGGTGTGGTCGAGGGCGTGGCCGATGTGCAGCGAGCCGGTCACGTTCGGCGGAGGCAGCACGATGGCGAACGCGGGCTTGTCGCTCGCCGCGTCCGCCTTGAACAGACCGTCGGCGACCCATTGCTCATACCGCCGCTGTTCCACCTCGCCGGGCGCATACTGGGCCGAGAGCACCGAGGCAGTGGGGGCGGTCGGCTCGGCCCGCATGTCGCCAGGGCCGGGCGTCCGTTGAGTCTCCGTCACATAGCGAGTCTAGAACTTCGCATGCGGGGTCTACGCTCGCCATTGCCCCCTCACTCAGGAGACTGATCGACGGTGACTTACCCGCCTCGCCCGTCCGACGACGAGCCCCGTTCGCAGCCGTTCCAGCCGCAGTCGTATGACCTGGCGCCGGAGTTCGGGACGCAACAGGCTCCGAGTGACGGGTCCTATCAGCAGCAGCCCGGACCGTACGGCCCGCCGCAGTCCTATCAGCAACCGGCGTACCAGCAACAGCCGCAGTATCAGCAGCCGGCCTACCAGGACCCGTATCAGGCTTCGGCGCCGCCGTATCAGCCGCCTTTCCCGGCTCCGGGGCCCGCGTTCACCCCGCCCCCGCCCCCGCGCCGCGGCAAGGGGCTGAAGATCACCCTCGGCATCCTGGCCGCGCTGCTGCTGGTCTGTGGGGTGGGCTGCGGCGTCTTCCTGTATCCGATCCTCTCGGCGAGCGGCACGACGGTGACCGCGCCGGCGACGCTGCCGGGCGGGCTGGAGAAGCAGACCTCCGACAGCATGCAGAAGATCGCCGACGAGATGGAGCGTGACCTGCGCGCCGACGTCGGCGACGTCAAGCAGGTCGCGGCCGGCATCTACAGCGACGGCGACGAGACGAAGCTGGTCGTGCTCGTCGCGGCCACGTCGACGGTGGTCTTCCCGGACGACGAGGTCGGCAACGCGTTCAGCGGCTTCAACGCGACCGGCGCCGGCGGCGGGCTCGGTGGGCAGACCAGCTACCCGGCCGGCGACCTGGGCGGCACCGTGAAGTGCGCGAGCGGCACCGAGGACGACCTGCCGATGACCCTGTGCGCCTGGGCCGACCACGGCAGCGTCGGCATCGCGATCTTCATCGGGCGGGAGCTCAAGGAGTCCTCGGACCTGTTCCTGCAGATCCGCACCGAGGTCGAGCACCGCTGATCGTCGTTCGTTTCCGCGGGTGTACCGGTGGGGCCGGGCCGTTCTGGTCCGGCCCCGCTTCGCGTCGTGGGGCTTGCTAGGCTGCGCCGATGGTCGATCTTCCGGGGATCTCCTCCTCCGCCTCCCCCGACGAGGACGATGTCGATGTCGATGTCGATGAGGAGCCCCGCACCTCCGTCAATGTGAAGAAGGTCGCGATCGTCTGCGGCGCCCTGGCGGGCGTCGCGCTGCTCGGGTCGGCGGTCGTCTACGGCCCGACGGTCCTGCGCGTGACCCAGCAGAGCGGCACGAAGGTCTCGACACCGACGCAGATCGGCGCCTTCACGCTCTTCTCCACCGACGACGCGCAGAGCACCGCCGAGTATGTCCGGGACGCCGTCGTCACCGAGGTGAGCCTCGACAAGAGCGTCGGCGCGATCTACCGGGACCAGAACGGCCCGTCAGAGGTCCGCACGGTCATCCTCGTCGCCGGCACCGGCAAGATCTGGAAGCCGGAGCGTTCCCTGGAAGGCGCGTTCAAGGCGGTCGCGGGCGGGGATGCCACCGGGATCGGCAACGTCCACGACGTCGACGCCGGCGACCTGGGCGGGGTGGCCCGGTGCGGCGAGATCGAGGACAAGGACGGCGCGATCGCCGTGTGCGGGTGGGCCGACAACGGTTCGCTCGGGGTGGCGCTCTTCCCGGGCCGGCAGGTGGCCGACGCGGAGAAGGCGTTCCTGGAGCTGCGCGCCGCGGTCGAGCAGCGCTGAGCGCTTTTCCCTTGTCCGGAAATGCCAGTAGCCCCCGACCGTGTGGTCGGGGGCTACTGCAAAATTTGTCCGGCGGCGTCCTACTCTCCCACACTCTCTCGGGTGCAGTACCATCGGCGCTGGAGGGCTTAGCTTCCGGGTTCGGAATGGGACCG
>NZ_JBEXDG010000028.1:0-130341 GCF_040605635.1 Dactylosporangium sp. NPDC005555 | reverse complement strand
ACCGCCGCCACCCCGGCCAGCCCGGTCAGGGCGCGGCGGTGGGCGCGCTCGCCGTCCCCTACGCCGTGCTGCCCGGCGACCCGCCGGCACCGGTCACGCCCGCCGCGCCGGTCACGCCGGCGTCAGGCGCGGTGCCGGTCAGCCCGTCACCGGCGGCGTCTCTGCCACCGGCCGGCCCGGGGCCGACACCGAAGTTCGGCGCGGGACCGGTGGACGTCGGCGGTGGCCTCGTCATCGTGGTGGCGCCGGCCCGCAACGGCACCCTGGTCCTCAACCGGAGCAAGGGCACCTACCGGACCGTGCAGTTCGGCACCGTCCGCCCGGCGCCGGCCGGCGACCTCGCCGCGGTCGTCGACGGTCAGCGGGTCGGCATCCTCAACGTCGCCACCGGCCAGGTGCGGTGGGTCACCGGGGCGAAGATCGTCAGCGGCGCGCCGGACTGGTCGCCGGACGGCACGCGCCTGGTGTACGCGACGGACGGCACCGGGCCGGACGGCATCCGGATGGCGGTCGCCGACGCCGGAACGGCCGTCGCCAAGACGGTCGGCCCCGACATCGTGTGTTTCGAGCAGTGCGCGCCCGGCTGGCGGCCCAACGGCACCGAGCTCACGCAGAAGGACATCGACGCCGGCACGATCGTGTACTCGGCCGCGACCGGTGCCCGCACCGGCGACACGGTGCCCGGCGCGGTGCCCGGCAGCCGCTCCTGGTCGCCGGACGGCCGCCACGTCGTCGTCGCCGAGAACGGGCGGGCCGCCGTGCTCGACCTCGCGACCGGCAGGACGGTGCTCCCGCTGCCGGTCGATGCCAGGGTGGTGTACTGGACAGGCGTGGACGAGCTGGCCATGGTGCGCACCGGCGACGTGGCCGTGATCGGGCTCGACGGCACGGTCCGCCGGATCACGCCGCTGCCCGCCGATGTGGTGCCGGACGAGGTGACGGCACTCGTGCTCGGCCGCCCCTGAGACCGCGGCCGGACAGTCGATCGGTCGCGGTGGGTTGCTCCGGCGGCGACCGGGGGTGCCGCCGCCGGAGCGGACCGGCTCAGAGCCGGCCGTGGGAGCACCATCAGGGATCCCCTCCACCGTCGTCCAGACCTACCTGCATGCCGACTCCTCGCCGCTCCCGGGAGATACCGGTTGTCACGCAGGCGACATGGTCCGGACGGGTGAACAGGACCGGTGGACGATGATGGACGGGTGAAAGGTGTCCCGAGCAGGTCCAAGCTGACGATCGAGGATGTGGCCAGGGCGGCCGGGGTGTCCCGGTCGACGGTGTCACGGGTGATCAACAATCTGCCCGGGGCGTCCGGGCCGGTGCGTGAACGGGTCCGCGGCGTGGTGGCCGAGCTCGGGTTCGTGCCCGACCAGACCGCGCGGGGACTGGCGTCGGGGCGGCCGCGGGCCGTCGACGTCGTGGCCGTGACCCCCGCCCCCGCCGACGGCTGGATGGGCACGCACCCGTATTTCAGCCGGGTGCTGGTGGGCGTGACGTCCGTGCTGGACCCGCTCGACGTCCAGGTCCACGTCCATCAGGTGACGCCGGACGACGCGACGCGGATGCTGGACGCGCTGGCGGCGAAGGCGACCGTCGGCGCGGTGCTGGCCGAGGTCACCCCGGACCTGGCGGCGCGGTTCCACCGGCGCTGCCGACGGGTGGTGTCCCTGGTCGCGACGGCGGCGCCGGTGCCCGCGATCGAGGTGGACAACATCGGCGGCGCCGCCGCGGCCGTCGAGCACCTGCACCGGCTGGGGCGCCGGCGGATCGCCGCCGTGCACGGCCCGGACGACAACGCGTGCGCGATCGACCGCCGCGCCGGCTATGCGCGGGCGGTCGCGGCGTTCGGGCTGCCGGAGATCGGCGACGTCGGCGACTTCCGCCGGGAGCACGCCTACCGGGCCGCGCACCGGATCCTGGCCCGGGACCCCGCGGTCGACGCGATGTTCGTGGCGTGCGACCTGATGGCCGCCGGTGTCGTGCAGGCCGTCACCGCGACCGGCCGCCGCGTGCCGCAGGACGTCAGCGTGGTCGGCTTCGACGACAGCATCGCCGCGGTGTGCGCCAATCCGCCGCTGACCACCATGCGGGTCCCGGTGGAGCAGATGGCCGCGGCCGCGACCCGGCTCCTGCTGCAGGACACGGTCCCGGCCGGACACCGGCAGCGGTTCCCGGTCGAGCTGGTGCTCCGCCAGAGTGCCGGCTGAGACCCTGGTACTGGGAGCGCTCTCGCGTCTACCGTCCGGTCCCTCGACGGATCGACATGTGGAGACAGGAGCACGACCGATGGAAGACACCGCACAGGCGACCACCCTGCCGGCGCACGCGCCGCTGCGGCTGGTGCTGGCCTCGCCGCTGTTCCGCGGGGCGACGATCGCCCTGTTCCTGTCCGGCGTGGGGGTCTCGGCGGCGGCCCCGCAGATCGCCAGGTTCCTGGTCGACGACCTCGGCAGTTCGCTGCCCACGGCCGGCCTGTTCTACCTGACCAACCTGACCGCACCGGTCGCCGGTTACCTGGTCGGCGCCCGCTCGGACCGCACCGGCGGGCGGCTGGGCCTGTTCCGGCTCTGCGCCGCCGCCGGGTTCCTCGGCTGGCTGGGCATCGCGTACTCCACCCAGCTGTGGATGCCGTTCGCGATCAGCGCTCTCGTGCTCGGCTTTGCCGGCGCCGCGATCTCACAGCTGTTCGCCGCCGTCCACGACGAGACGACCCGGCACCCGGACCGCGGCAACGACGGCGTGGTCGCCATCGTCCGGATGGCCCTCACCGCGGGCTGGGTCGTCGGCCCGGTCGCCGGGTCGTTCCTGGCCGCCGCGGTGGACCTGCGCACCGTGCTCGTCGTGACCGGCGTGTGCACCCTCGCCCAGGTCGTCCCCCTCGGCACGCTGCGCACACCGCCCGCCCACCGCCCGGGCGCATCGCCCTCCGACGACCGGCGCCGGCCGCCGCTCGCGGCGATGGTGCCGCTGCTCGCGTTCACCGGCCTGTACGTCCTGGTCTACGCCGGCGAGCCGATCAAATACGCCTACCTGCCCATCTACATGAACGACGTCCTGCACCTCGACCCCGCGCTCAGCGGCGCGGTCATCGGCATCCAACCGCTCGTCGAGCTGGTGCTCATGCCGGTCGCCGTGATCGCCGCCCGCAGGATCGGGACCATGCGCCTCATGGCGGTCGCCGCCGCGCTCGCCGTCGCCGCGAACGTCTGCTTCGCCGCCACCGGTGCCGCCGCCGGACTGCTCCTCGGTCAGGCCCTCATGGGCGGTGTCTGGGCCGTGTTCATGACCCTCGGCATCCTCGTCGCGCAACGCCTGCTTCCCACCGCGGTCGCGACCGCATCGGCGGTCTTCCTCAGCTCCAGCGCCCTCAGCTCAGCCCTCGGCGGCCTGGGCGGCGGCCTCGGCGTCGCCACCGCCGGCCTGCCCCACGTGTTCCTCATCCCGGCGGCGCTCGCCCTCGCCGCCACCGCCGGCCTGGCCGTCATGCACCAGACCCGTCGCACGTCGATGGCTGAAGCGGCGGCGTAGCAGCGGCAGCGCGCCGGCCGCTGATGGGCCGTCGCGCTCAGGTGACGCTGGTCCATCCCGGGTACTTGGCGGTGCGTCCGTCGCCGGAGGAGCGGCCACGGGCCCGGCGCAGCACCCACGGCAGGACGTGCTGGCGGTAGTACCGCGCCTGGACGATCAGCCCGCGCGACCCGGCGGGGCCGTCGCCGATGCGGTGCTCGGCGCCGGCGACACCCAGGGCGGCGAGAACGAGCCCGGCGACGCGGCGGTGACCGGCGGCGTTGAGATGCAGCCGGTCCGCCGACCAGTACCCGGATCGGCGGAGCTCGGCGTCGCCGAAGCAGTCGACGAACAGCACACCGTGGCGCTCGGTCAGCTCCCGCACGGCCTGCGTGAGCTGCCCGGCCCGGCGGCGCAGCACCCGGCCGAGCGGCAGGTGGTCCGACGGGTCGGCGCCGCTGAGGACCATGAGGCGGACGCCGGCCGTGGCGCAGCGCTCGACCGCCCCTTCGATGAGCCGCACGAGGCGCGACAGGTCCGCGCCGCGGCGCATCATGTCGTTGCCGCCGCCGTTGAGCGACACCAGCGTCGGCGGCGGCGACATCGCGAGGGCGGCGTCCAGTTGCATGGTCACGACCGGCTCCAGCAGCCGCCCCCGGATCGCCAGGTTGGCGTACTGCCAGCGCGGGTCGTCAGCGATGAGCGCGGCCGCGACCAGGTCGGCCCACCCGCGGGGCGTGCCGTCCGCCCGCTCGTCACCCATGCCCTCACTGAAGCTGTCGCCGATCGCCACGTACCGCATGCGCCCGACGATACTGACTCGATCTCCGCGGTTCAGGCCGGGTCGTCGACCTGCGGGCTACGTCGCAGTCGCACGAACCGCCGGTGCATCGGCGGGCAGCTCACGTTCGCGGGTCCGTCGCCGTTCGTGTCCAAGGCGAAGGCGGCGACGACGCTTTTGTCGTTGGCAGGACCTGGTCAGGTGGCCGTGACGGAGTAGGCGCCGCTCGCGCAGCCGGTGATCCGCCAGCCGCCCGGCACCTGCTCGGCGGATGCGTCGCGCACGCCCGTGGTGCGCAGGCTCGGCGCGGTCGCGCCGGGGAACCAGATGTCGAGCCGGCAGTTCGCCGGGTCGGGCGCGGCGGTCGCGGTGACCCGCAGGTCCGGGCCCGCCGTCAGTGCGTCCAACCGGCCGGGGAACGCGCGCGGGAAGGCCCGGGCCAACGGTGCGGCGAAGGGTGCGGGTGGCGGGATCGACGCACCCGTACGGCAGTCGACCGCGACCAGGTTGCCGGAGGTGGCCGCGTCGGTGCCGGTCTCCGGTGAGCCGCAGCCCTGCCGCCACACCCAGAACGCGCCGCCGATGCCGAGCCGGTCCTGGGCTTCGGCGAAGCGCCGCACCTTGACACCGTCGGCCGCCGGGTCGCCGAACCAGCCCCATTCGCCTGGCCACAGAGCGGCGCCGTAGGCGGCGGCTGCGCGGGCCGACACGGTGAGGTTCCGTTCGATCGACGCGATGGTCAGGCCCAGGCTCTGGTCCATGCTGATGGACTCGCTGTACGGGTGCGGGGCGAACACCAGTTGCCGGTCCGCGGTGAACCCGGGTGGTGGGGTCACGTCGAAGCCGAGGCCGGACCACAGCACGCTCGGCTGGAAGAAGACGATGTGGGGAAACCCCCGGGCGGCGTCCTCGGCCTCGCGGATCGCGGTGATGGCGGCGTCGTAGAACCGGCCCAGCAGCAGCCCTGAACTGGTCGGCGGGTTCGGCCCGATGCCGGGCTCGTTGAGCAGGTCGTAGCCGGCGACGGCGGGTTCGTCGGCGAAGGCGCGGGCGACGAACGCCCAGGTGCGGACGAGCTCGGTCTGGATGCCGTCCCGGTCGGAGTACAGGTTGCCGAACGCCGTCGCCACTGCGGGCGCGAGGTCCCGGGCCAGGAACTGGCAGTGTGCCGTGCCGTCGGTGATCGTCGCCCAGGCCGGTGCGCCGTCCCAGCCGGTGGTCGGTGTGGTGGCGCCGCCGCACCGCTCGGACGGCCTGGCGAGGGCGTTGCCCCACGCGTCCTGGTGCATGTCGAGCACGGTGTAGATCCCGTGTGTCTTGGCTCCGGCGACCGCCGCCTGGATCTCGCGGAGGTACGACTGGTCGAATGTGCCCCGCTCGGGCTCCAGCCGCGACCACGACATGCCGAGCCGGATCACGTTGAAGCCCATCGCCGCCATCTGGGCGAAGTCACCGTCGGTCAGCGGCTGCGTCGCCGGTACGGCCGGATCCCGCAGGTGGTAGTCGATCAACTGGTTCACGTTGACGCCCCGCAGGATCACCTGCCGGCCGGTGACGTCGCCGATCGTGGCCGGCCCGCCGGGGCCGGGCGCCGGGTGCACCAGCAGCCGTTGCATCCCGCCGGATCCCGCGGCCGGGGTGAAGGGCGGCGGTCCTGGTCGCACTGGTGCGCCGATGACGGGCGCGAGCGCGAGCAGCAGCACCCCGGCCACCGCGAGGGCGCCCAGCCTCGGCCGCGTGGACAGCCACCGCGAGCCGAGCGTGAGCAGGAGGGCCGCCGCCGGACCGACCGCGGCACCATAGCTGAGCCCGGTCGCGACGCTGACCAGCGTGGTGCTGATCCACCAGCTGTCCGGCCCGGCGCCGGAGATGCGGTCGGACAGCGGAGCGACGGCCGCGTCGACGATGCCGAGGCCGGCGCCGGCGACCACGCAGGCCAGCCATACGGTCACGCCGGCGGAGCCGGGCAGCCGCCGCCCCATTGCACGGACGGCCGCCGCGACGACGGCGAGGAACACGGCCGTGCCGAGGAGGAGTCCGAGCACGCCGGCGGCGGCGGTCGGGGCGACGAGGAATCCCGTGAACGCGTACCCGACCGGGCCGCCGCGCCACCACGGCGCCGCCGGTCCTGCCGCGGCGAGCGCGGCAACGACGAACACGGCGAGCAGCGCCCGCGCCTCCAGGGGCCTGACCATGGGCTGGGCGGGGGAAGGGGCCGCGGGGCCGGCGCGGAAGGCGAGCGCCGCGCAGGCCGCGACCACGGCGCCGACGACGACGTACTTCAACGCCGCGAAGCCGCTCACGCTCACCGAGTACCGCAGCGCCGAACCGGCTGACAGGTGCCGACCCAGCAGCGGCACCGTCGACACGAAGCCGCTCGCGGCGCTCGCCCAGGCGCTCGCGCCGACGGTCGCGACCCAGGCGGCGGCGAACACCCACCGGGCCGTCGACCGCCGGCCGGCGAGCAGGACCGGAACTGCCGCGCCGGCCAGGAGGACCGGCAGCCCGACCAGCAGGGGTGCCCAGCGGAAGGGACTGCCGCCGCCCGCGAGGGGCACCCCCCGGCCGCCGACCGGCGCGAGCAGACCCGAGGGATCCGACGCGGCACCGACCGCGACCACGACGACGAGCACGGCGACGACGGTCGCGGCGGCGCGACCCTGCGGCGCTGCCCAGATCCGTCGGATGGTCATGAGGGGTGAAGTGGCAGGCATGGTAGACGCGAGTGTGGCTCGCGTTCGACGTTTTGTCAGCCCCCCGGCCACGCACAGGTTGCCCCCGGCAGTGACGTGTGCCGATACTTGATGACCGCCGCCTTTGTGTTTGGAGCTACCCATGACGCGCCGCAGGCCGCTGGCCGCCATCATGTCCACCGTTGTGCTCGCGACGCTGACCACCACCGTGGCGACCGTCGCGCCGTCCGTGGCCGGCACCGCCGGGCCCAAGACCGTGATCGCCAACCTGTTCGAGTGGAACTGGACGTCGGTCGCGTCGGAGTGCACCAGCACGCTCGGGCCGCGCGGGTACGGCTACGTGCAGGTCTCGCCGCCGCAGGAGCACGTGCGCGGTCAGGAGTGGTGGGTGGCGTACCAGCCGGTCAGCTACCGCATCGAGTCGCGCAAGGGCACCCGGGCGCAGTTCCAGTCGATGGTCGGCACCTGCCACGCGGCGGGGGTCAAGGTGATCGTCGACGCGGTGGTGAACCACATGGCCAACACCGACAAGAGCGGCCCGGGCTGGGCCGGATCCGCCTGGACGCACTACGACTACCCGGGCACGTACCAGACGCAGGACTTCCACCACTGCGGGCGCAACGGCAACGACGACATCGTCAACTACAGCGACCGGTACGAGGTGCAGAACTGCGAGCTGGCGAACCTCGCCGACCTCGACACCGGTGCGACCTACGTGCGGGACAAGCTCGCCGGCTACCTCAACGACCTGCTGTCCCTCGGCGTCGACGGCTTCCGCATGGACGCCAGCAAGCACATGCCCGCCGCCGACATCGCCGCGCTGCGGTCCAGGCTGACCCGGTCGGTGTACATGGTGCAGGAGGTCATCTACGGCGCCGGCGAGCCGATCGGCCCGCTGGAGTACACCGGCAACGGCGACGTGCACGAGTTCCGGTACGGCAAGGACCTCGCCCGGGTCTTCCGCAACGAGCGGCTCGCGTACCTGAGCAACTTCGGCGAGGGCTGGGGCTACATCCCCGGCAACGTCGCCAACGTGTTCGTCGACAACCACGACACGCAGCGGGACGTCCCCGGCACCCTGACCTACCGGGACAACGGCATCTACGCCCTGGCCAACGCGTTCATGCTGGCGTGGCCGTACGGCTCGCCCACGGTGATGTCCAGCTACGAGTTCACCGACCGCAACCAGGGCCCGCCGTCGGACGCGTCCGGACGCACGAACAACAGCACCTGCTACACCGGTGGCTGGCGCTGCGAGCACCGCTGGCCGGTCATCGCGAACATGGTGGCGTTCCGCAACGCCGTCGCCGGCAGCGCCGTCGTCAACTGGTACGACAACGGCTGGCAGCACATCGCGTTCGGCCGCGGCAGCGCCGGCTACATCACCATCAACGACGAGGACTTCGCCGTCACCGGACGCGCGTACCGCACGAACATGCCCGCCGGCCGCTACTGCGACGTGATCCACGGCGAGAAGAGCGGCACCACCTGCACGGGCCCGGTCGTCACCGTCGACAGCGCCGGCTGGTTCACCGCGAACGTCGCCGCCCACGACGCCCTGGCCATCCACGCCGGCGCCCGCATCGCCTGACGTTGGCTACCATTCCTGCCGTGGCCGTCCAACGTGATCCGGCGTCGTTGTCGTGGCGGCGGATCACGTTGACCGTGGTGCTGCACGCCGCGCTGCTGGTGTGGATGTGCACGCCGGTCATCTGGCTGGTGGTCCTGGTCAAGTTCGTCCCCGAGGACGACACCGCCGCGGCGGTCGTCGTGCATCTGTCCGCGCTGGTGTTCGCGGTCGTCGTGCCGCTGGTCGTGGTCCGCGTCGCACGACGGACCGAGCGTGAGCTCCAGTGGGCGATCTGGTGGCTGGCCGGCCTCCTCGGCCTCGTGCTGCTGGGAGTCTTCGACATCCGCGATACCGTCTTCGGTCCGTGATCTGGACCGGCCGGCCGGCACGGAGGTCCTGGCAGCCGCCGCGGCGGCCACACGATCGGGACCGTGCCGCTGATGCCCGCGCCGGATGCGGGGGTGGTCAGGACGACCGGTTCGGGTCCATCGTGGAGTTGCCGGGTGCTGAGGTCGCCGGCCTGGCGTTCGACACCGCCGGTGACGTGGGCGATGCGTGTGGGTGCTCCGGCCGTGAGGGGCCGGTTCGGAGGGTGCGCCGAGTCAGCAGCCACAGCGCCAGGGCCACGCCGCCGACGGGGATCTCGGCGACGAAGATGAACGCGCGGAACAGCAGGACCCCGGCGAGGGCCCCGGTCGCGTCGGCGCCGAGGCCGATCAGCACGGCGACGGTGCCGGCTTCGATGAGTCCCGCGCCGCCGGGGGTGATCCCGGCGAGGGTCAGGAGACGTTCGGCGACGAGACCGGCCAGGATCAGTGGCCACGGCAGGGCCGCGCCGACCGCGACGAGGCACAGCCACCACAGGACGCCCTGCATCGCCCAGTAGCAGGTCATGCCCCAGGTCAGCGAGGCCCAGCGGCGGCGCACGAGCTGGTCGGTGCCGTCCAGCAGCGCCGCGGCCGCGGCCGTCCAGCCCCGCACCGCATCGGGTCCGGCCGCACCGGCGCCGCGGCCGGGCCGCCGGTGGCGCAGCCGCTCGGCGAACGCGACGATGCGCAGGAGCGGACCGGCACGGCCGAAGAGCGCCGCGACCAGGAGCAGCCCGGCGCCGGCCGCGAGGACGGCGGCGGTGAGCCACAGCAGGCCGGCCCGGCCGGCGGCCAGCGATCCGCTGGCGAGCAGCGCGATCACGGTGACGAGCGGCATGGCGAGCTTCGCGGCGGCGTCCCAGGCCTTCGACACCACGACGAACCGGGCGAAGTCGAGGTTGCCATGTCCCCAGCCGCGGACCATGCCGAGGTTGAGCGCGGTGCCCGCGACGCCACCGAGCGGCAGGACGTTGGACAGTGCGCTGCCGGCCAGGTTCAGCGTCAGGGCCCGCCGGTGGGTGAGGCCGGGCATGGCGGCGCTGAGCACGACGGTGTGGACGCCGAGCCCGGCCAGCCAGACGACGCCGAGCCCGGTGAGCCACTGCCAGGTCACGGTGGTGAGCTGCTGCCACGCCCCCGACCAGGAGGCGCCGACGGACGACAGGTGCAGCGCCGCCCACACGACCACGGCGATCCCACCCGCCAGCAGGACCAGCCGCACCCTGGTGGTCATGGCTGCCCGGCCTCCGCGACCGTGTCGTGCCGCCGGGCGACCCAGGCGACGGCCGGCGGCACGTCGGCGGGCACCCGGTGCGGCATCCCGGTGGACAGGTCGTCCAGCACGACGACGGGCACTCCCGCGGTGCGCGGCCGCCGCACGACGTGGGCGCCGATGCCGCGGACCTGCGCGCATGGCTTGCTGAGCGCGAGATGTCCGCCGTCACCTCGGCTTCGCTTCAGACCGGTCATGCCGTCACCTCGGCTTCGCTTCAGACCGGTCATGCCGTCACCTCGGCTTCGCTTCAGACCGGTCATGCCGTCACCTCGGCTTCGCTCCGGACCGGTCATGCCGCCACCTCCGCTTCGCTCCGGACCGGTCATGCCGCCACCTCCGCTTCGCTCCGGACCGGTCATGCCGGCACCGGCAGGTGCTCGCCGAGCGGGCCGACGGTGAGGCCGCGGTCGCGGGCGCGGTCGATGATCCTGGGCAGGGCGGCCAGGGTCCGCTGCCACGAACCGGGGGCCGAGGTGCAGTCGGAGTCGTGCAGCAGGACGGTGCCGCCGCCGGCGAGCCGCCGGGTGACGGTGTCGACGATCGACGTCGGGGTGGCGCGGGCCCGCCAGTCGCGACCCCAGCTACTCCACAGCACCGGTCGCAGGCCGATCCGCCGGCTGGTGCGCACGGCGCCGGCGGTGAGCACGCCGTAGGGCGGGCGGTAGAAGCGCGGAGTGCCGCCGGTCGTCGTGGCGATGAGGTCGTGGGCGGCGGTGATGTCGTCGGCGGTGGCGGCGGGTGTGCGCCACAGCAGACACTGGTGCGCCCAGCCGTGCACGGCGACCTCGTGGCCGGCGGCGACGATCTCGCGGCCGAGGCCGGGGTCGTGCTGCAGCATCGAGGCGAGCAGGAAGAACGTGGCCCGCACGTCATGCTCGGCGAGGACCCGCAGGAACTGCGGGGTGGAGCGGCGGTCGGGGCCGTCGTCGAAGGTCAGCGCGACGTGCCCGGCGGCACCGGCCCCGGCGAGGCCCGGTAGCACGGCACGGCGTAGCGGAGCGCAGGCGGTGATGGCAGGGGCGGCGTGCACCGCCCACGCGACCCCGGCGACACCGGCGGCCCACGCGAGACGATGCCTCATGACGCCGCCACCAGCGGACCGCTCGCCGGCCCGTCCGCCGTCAGCACCGGTGCGCAGGACGGCCCGGAGGGCCACGGCGCTGACGGCGGGGCGGGCGACGCCGTCGCCGCTGCCACCGGGGGAGCCAGGGCCGGCGCCGGGGGTGGGCCGACGGCCGTCGCGAAGGCGGGCGGCCACGCCATGGACGGGGCGGGCCGCGGGACGCCCGCCGCCGCGGCGATGACGGTCTCGGGACGAACCGTCGTGGGGCGGAAGCTGTTCGGGGTGACCATCGTCCGGCGCAGCGCAGCGGCGAGGTCGGCCGGGTCGCGGATCCAGGGGACCCAGCCGGCCACGTCGAGGGCCTCGGCGTTGCTGCGACCGTGCCCGGGCACGCACCGGAAGGTCACGACCGGCACGCCGGCGGTGAGCGCCTCCAGGGACGACAGGCCGCCGGCGTTCTGCACCACGACCTGGCAGGTGCGCATGAGGGCGGCCATGTCGTCGATCCAGCCGAGGGCGATGACCCGCCCGGTGCGAGCGAGCCGATGCCGCAGGGTGTCGTTGCGGCCGCACGCGACGACCGGGACGGCGAGGCCGGTGGCGGCGACGTCGGCGGCGGCCTGCTCGACGGCGCCGGTGCCCCAGGCGCCCGCGACGATGAGCGCGAGCGGCGCGGCGGCCGGGAGGCCGAACCGCAGCCGTTGCCGCACCTGGGAGGTGACCGGCGGCGTGCGGTCGAACGCGGGCGCCACGGCCGGCGCGACGACCCGCACGTCCCGGGCGCCGTGCAGGCGCGCCTGCCGGGCCGTCTCGTCGTGCAGGGCCAGGTGCGTGTCGATGCCGTCGGCGATCCACAGCGGGTGCACGGACAGGTCCGTGAGGTAGGTCAGCGCCGGGGCCCGCAGCCGGCCGTCGCGGCGCAGCCGGCCGAGGACCTGACCGGCGAGCGGATAGGTGGAGACCACCGCGGCAGCGTCCGGGCCGACCGCGGTCAAGGTCGCCTCGTCGGCGAGGGCGGTGAGCCGGGACGCGGCGGCGCCGGCGGCGGCCGTGCCGACCGCGGAGAGCAGCCAGCCCCAGGTGGCGGGCAGCGTGGTGAGCTGCCGGCGGTACATGCCGCGCAACAGCCGGCCGCTGCGGCGGGGCAGCAGGTCGACGAAGTCGTGCCGCTGGACCGCGAACCCGTCGCGCCGCAGCCGGCGGCTCAGCTCGGCGGCCGCACCGTCGTGACCCGCGCCGAAACTGGCGGAGATGACCACCACGCGGGGCGGCCGGCCGTGCGTCAGCGGTGCCGTCATCGGTCCGCTCCTTTCGGGGCCGGATGAGCGCCGGCCGCGTCCGCCGGTCCGGGACGGGCCAGGCTGCGGTGGATGTTCGGCCCGCCACCCTGAGAAGACGCTGAACGACCGGCGGACCACGAAGCGGTGACACGGCCGTGGCGCGCGCCCCGCACCGCCAGAATCTCCTACAAATCGTAGGGATGCGTGTCGTTCCGGCGATCCTGGTGAGCATCCCGCTGCCCGGCACGGGAGCGGTCCTTGCCGCGCCGCCATCGGGCACCGTGCGCCCCGGCCACGTCATGGTCGTCCTGATGGAGAACAAGCGCTGTGACGCGGTGATCGGGCACCTGCGGCCACCGTACATCGGCGGCCTCGCGCGGCGCGGGCGAACGTCACCGCCGCGTGGCCGCGTGACACCCCGGGTCACCCTCCGACTGGCATCCGGCTCACCGCGGCCGGTCACCGTCCAGCAGGGATGCGGTCGAGCCGCGGTGCCGGCCTCAGGTGCGCAGGCCGAGCTCGGCGAGGATCTGGGTGACCCGGCGATCCTGGTCCTGGATGAACACGCCGAAGTCGTCGCCGCCGAGGAAACTGTCGGTCCACCGGTGCCCGGCGACCGCTTCGAGCCAGATCGGCGACCTCCGCAACACCTCCAGCTCGGCGCTGCGGCCCGCCCGCTGGGCCGCGGTGAGCCCCGGTGGTGCGACGAGCCCACGCCAGTTGGCGAACACCACGTCGAGACCGGCCTCGCGCAGCGTCGGGGCGTCGATCCGGTCGGCCCGGTCGCGCCCGGTCGCCGCCAGGACGCGGAGCTGGCCGGAGTCGACCTGTCCCGCCAGCTCACCGAGGCTCGACACGGCGAACGCCACCCCGTGCGACAGCACCGCGCCCAGGAGCATGCCGCCCCCGTCGTACTGGCTGTAGCGCACGGTGCGTGGTGCGATGCCGGCCGCCTTGGCCATCAGCATCGCCGCGAGATGGTCGGGGCCGCCGGGGGAGGAGCCGCCACCGACGGCAAGGGCCGCGGGGTCGGCCCGCCACACCCGCACCAGATCGTCGAGGGTGTGCAGCGGCGAGTCCTGGGTGACGACGACGACCTCCGGCTCCTCGATCAGCCGGGCGACCGGCGTCACGTCGGCAAGCGTGACGGAGATCGGGGCGGTGTGCTGCGCGCCGACGAGACCGAGACCCATGAGCATCAGCAGCGAGCCGTTGCCCTGCTCGTAGGCGAGCCGGCGCAGGCCGACCATGCCACCGGCGCCGGGCAGGTTGAACACCTCGACGCCGTGCTTGACCGAAGCGGCGTCCATGGTGGTGGCGACGGTCCGTGCGGTGATGTCGTAGCCGCTCCCGGGTGCGTTGGGCACCATCAGCCGCAGGCCGGGCTCGTCGTCCGCCCGGCAGGCGCTCAGCACGAGCCCGGCCAGGGGTGCGGCGAGTATGGTACGGCGAAGCACCAGGTCAGCCTATCGGTGCCGGACGGCGAGGAGGATGCGGGTGCGCTGGCAGTTGTCGCTCGCCAGGCAGTTCCTACTGCTCCAGCTCGGCATCGTCCTGCTCGTGGTGACGGCCGTCGCCGCGGTCTCGGTCGCCGAGTCGGACGCCGCCTTCCGCCGGGAGCAGGGCACGAAACTGCGCTCCACCGCGGAGAATCTTGCCGCCACCGACCTCATCCGCCAAGGGATGCGGGGCACCATCTGGTACGACGCGCTGGGCGCCGAGGGGGAGACGGCACGCAGCGTGTCCGGGTCGTCGTTCGTGGAGCTGACCGACCCCCGCGGCATCCTGCTGACCGGCCCGCTGCGGGGCAGCCCGGCGAACCTCGGGGGCAGCGACGGTCTGTCCGGCCGCGCGTGGCTCGGCGTCGTGGAGCACGATGGTCAGGCGCTCGTGGCGCACGCCCCTGTCCTCGACCCCGCTGACGGCCGGGTGCTCGGCCTGGTCATCGCGGGCAAGACCTATCCGTCGTGGCTGGAGCTGCTCTCGACGGCGACGCCGGATCTGCTCACCTACCTGCTGCTCGGCTCCGTGCTCGGGGTCGCCGGCTCGACCCTGCTCGCCCGGCGCGTCAAGCGGCAGACCCTCGGGCTCGAGCCGGCGGAGATCGCCGGCCTCGTCGAGCACCGCGAGGCGATGCTGCACGGCATCAAGGAAGGACTGATCGGTCTGGACTCGGCCGGCCGGGTGACCCTCGCCAACGACGAGGCGCGCCGGTTGCTCGGCCTGCCCGCCGACGTCACCGGTGCGCCGCTGCGATCGCTGGGGATGCCGGATGCGGTGCTCGCCCTGCTGACCGCTGGTTCCGACGAGCCTGACCAGGTGGTGATCCACGATTCCCGGGTGCTGGTGCTCAACCGGATGCCGGTCCTGGTCCGCGGCCGTGCGGCGGGGTCGGTGACGACGCTGCGTGACCGCACGGAGCTGACCTCGCTGGAGCGCGAGCTGGACATGAGCCGGCACACGACGGACACCCTCCGGGCGCAGGCCCACGAGTTCACCAACCGGTTGCACACCATCTCCGGTCTGCTGCAGCTCGGTCAGTACGACGATGCCGTCACGTTCATCATCCAGGCGGGGCAGGCGCAGGACGAACTCAGCCACGAGGTGCAGTCGCGCATCGCCGATCCGGCGCTGGCCGCGCTCATCATCGCCAAGGGCAGCGTCGCGTCGGAGCAGCATGTCGAGCTGCGGATCGCGTCGGACACGTCGATGCCGAAGCCGGCCGCCGACCGGCTCGCCGCCGACCTCGTGACGGTGACCGGCAATCTCGTCGACAACGCCATCGACGCGGTGGCCGCCGGCGGATGGGTGCGCGTGTCGGTCCAGGAGGACGGAGACGCGATCATCGTGACCGTGGACGACTCGGGCACCGGCGTCGCGCGGGAGCACGCCGAGCAGGTGTTCGGCAGCGGTTTCACCACCAAGGGCGGCGACGGTCACCGAGGTCTCGGGCTGGCGCTGATCAGGCGGGTGTGCACGGCCCGCGGCGGTGCCATCACCGTCGACGGGTCGGCCTTCACCGCGCGCCTCCCCGTGACGCCGCGCCGGGAATCCGGATGATCAGCGTCCTGGTCGTCGACGACGACTTCATGGTCGCCCGGATTCACCACGGGTTCGTGACCCGGGTCCCGGGCTTCACGGTGGTGGGCATGGCGCACACCGGCTCGGAGGCGATCGGCGAGGTCGAGCGGCTGCGCCCCGACCTCGTCCTGCTCGACATCTACCTCCCGGACATCTCCGGGTTGGAGGTGCTGAGCCGGCTGCGCCAGGACGGGCACCGGACCGACGTGCTGGCCGTCACCGCGGCGCAGGACGTCGACACGATCCGGGCCGCGCTGCGCGGCGGCATCGTGCACTACATCATCAAGCCGTTCACGTTCGACACGCTGCGTGAGCGGCTCGAGCGGTATGCGGAGGCGTTGCAGCGCCTGGGGGATCGGCGCAGCGTCGCCCAGGCGGATGTCGACCGGCTCTTCGGCACCCTGCATCAGAGCGACGCCGCGCTTCCCAAGGGACTCGCGGCCGCGACGGCGGACCTGGTGATCAACGTGCTCCGCGAGAGCGGCACGGACCTGTCCGCGGGCGAGTGCGCCGCGCTGGCCGGCCTGTCCCGGGTGAGCACCCGCCGCTACCTGGAGCACCTCGTCCAAGCGGGGAGGGCCCAGGTGCGGCTGCGGTACGGTGCGGCCGGTCGCCCGGAGCATCGCTATACCTGGCTCCGTCAGTCCTCGTCGCCGAAGGACAACCGCTGAACGTCGCCCCTTCCGCGCATCCGGGCGATGAGCCTGGGCAGGTGTGGCAGCCCGAGCGCCGCGACGGCGAGGAGGAGCAGGATCAGCGTCAGCGGCCGCCGGACGAAGATCGACAGGTCGTTGTCGGAGAGCAGCAACGCCCTGCGGAACTGGATCTCCATCATGGGTCCCAGGATGACGCCGAGGATGACCGGCGCGATCGGGAAGTCGAAGTGCCGCATGAACATCGCGATCACGCCGATCGCGAAGGCGATGAAGACGTCGACGATGTTGCCCGACACCGCGTAGACCCCGAGCGTCGCGAAGACCAGAATTCCGGTGTACAGCAGCGGCCGCGGGATCTGCAGCACCTTCACCCAGATCCGGATCAGCGGCAGGTTGAGGGCGAGCAGCATCACGTTGCCGATGAACAGCGACGCGATCAGTCCCCACACCAGATCCGGCGACTTCTCGAACAGCTGCGGCCCGGGGGACAGGTCGAAGTATCCGAACGCGGCGAGCATGACCGCGGCGGTCGCCGACGTCGGGATGCCCAGTGTCAGCAGCGGGACCAGGACACCGGAGAACGACGCGTTGTTGGCGGCCTCCGGCCCGGCGACGCCCTCGATCGCGCCTCTGCCCCACTCGTGTGGATGTTTCGACCGGCGCTTCTCCAGCGTGTAGGAGACGAAGGTGGGAATCTCGGCCCCACCGGACGGCAACGCCCCGAACGGGAAGCCGAGCGCCGTCCCGCGCAACCAGGGCCGCCACGACCGGGACCAGTCCGACCGGCTCAGCCAGGCGAACCCGCCGGCGGCCGGCTCCAGCGGTTCGACCTTCGACGGCAGGTCCTTGAGCCGGGAGACGATGTAGAGCGTCTCACCGATGGCGAACAGTCCCACGATGATCGTGACGATGTCGACGCCGTCGAGCAGCGAAGGGACACCGAAGGTGAACCGTGCCTGCCCGGTCAGGGAGTCGATGCCGATCAGGCCGAGGAACAGCCCGAACGTCAGCGACATCAGACCCCGCACGAGCGACGCGCCCACCATGGCGGTCACGGTCACCATGGCCAGCACCGCGAGCGCGAAATAGTCCGAAGCCCGGAACGTGATCGCCAGGCTCGCCATCGGGGCGGCGGCGAACGTCAGTAGCACCGTGGAGATGGTGCCCGCGACGAACGAGCCGATCGCGGCCGTCGCCAGCGCCGCGCGGGCCCGGCCGCGGCGGGCCATCTGATACCCCTCGATCGAGGTGGCCACCGATGCCGACTCGCCCGGGGTGTTGAGCAGGATCGAGGTCGTCGACCCGCCGTACATCGCGCCGGCGTAGATCCCGGCGAACATGATGAGCGTCCCGGTCGGGTCGTCGAGCCGCAGCGCCACCGGTAGCAGCAGAGCGATCGTCAGCGCCGGGCCGATGCCGGGCAGGACGCCGACGAGCGTGCCGATGGTGACACCGATCGCCGCGTAGAGCAGGTTCTGCGGGCTGAGTACGGTGCCGAACCCGGACACCAGGTCCATGATCGAGTTCACAGCGGCAGTACCCCCGCGGGCAGGACGATCCCGAGCAGCCTGGTGAAGAGGAGATAGATGCCCAGCGACAACCCGACCGCCGTCATCAGATCACGCACGATCACCGTGCGCAGCGGCCTGGTGCTCATCAGCCGGGCGGCGACGAGCACGAACAGCATGGTGGACAGCACGTAGCCGACCACCGTGTACTTGAGCATCACCGAATAGCCGACGAGCGCGACCAGCAGGAGCGCCGGCGTACGCCACGTCATCGGTATGCCGCGGCCGATGCCGCGAGCACGGATCCGGCCGGCCAGATAGGCCAGCGCCACCACGACCCACAGGCCGGTCACGATGATCGGGGCGAGCGTCGGTCCACCCAATGTCACCCCGCTCTGCACGGCGGAGGCGATCGACATCGCCAGCAGGGCCGCGCCGGCGAGGAGCAGGACCGCACCGGCCACCAGCGGGCCGGGGCCGGCAGTCGCCGCCCCCGGCTCCGCGGTGCCGACGCCCGCCGCCTCCGGGTCCTGCGGGTCCGGGACTCCCGGCCCGACGGCCGACGGCTCCCGCTCTGAAGGCGTCACAGCAGACATCCGGATCTAACCCAGCCCGATCTCGGTCAGGACCGTCTTGATCCGGGTGCTTTCCGACTCGTAGAACGCGGCGGCGCTGTCGCCGGACTTGTAGAAGTCCTGCCACTTCTTCGCCGTCAGTTCCTGCTGCCACTGCGGTGACTTGTGCAGGTCGTCGATCATCTTGATGACCGCCGCCTTGTCCGCGGCGCTCAGTCCGGGCGGTGCGACGACGCCACGCCAGTTGAGCAGGTCCAGCTCGTAACCGGACTCCTTGATGCTCGGCGCCGGGGTGCCGGCTCCGGCGTCCTCACCCTTCGGGCTGGACACCGCGAGCGCCCGGACCGTGCCGGCCTTCACCAGGTCGGCGAACTCGCTCGTGCTCGACACCGCGACACTGACGTCGCCCGACAGCAGGGCGGCCTTGGTCTCGCCACCGCCGGAGTAGGCGACGTACTGCTTCGCGACCGTCTTGGCGTCCGCACCGCCGGCCTTCGCCAGCAGCCCCACCAGGATCTGATCGGTGCCGCCGGCGGACCCGCCGCCCCACTTCACCGACGTCGGGTTGGCCTTCACATCATCGACGAGCTGTTTCAATGACGTGTACTTCGAGTCGTTGCGCACCACGATGACCTCGGACTCGGCGGTCAGGGTGGCGATCGGTGTGGTCTTGCCCAGGTCCACCGGCGACTTGTTGGTCACCACGCCACCCACCATCACGAGCCCGGTCACCATGAGCTGGTGCGGGTCCTTCGCGTGGCTGGTCACCAGCTCGGCCAGGCCGATCGTGCCCGCGGCGCCGGTGACGTTGCGGACCTCCGCCGACTGTCCATTGAGGAGCTTGGTGTCCTGGAGGATCTTCTGCAGCGACCGCGCCGTCGTGTCCCAGCCGCCGCCGGCACCGGCCGGGGCCATGATCTGCAAGGTCTTCGTCGGAAAGGCCACCGCCGCGGTGCCGGACGCGGCGGGTGATTCGCCGACCGACTGGTTGGCGCAGCCGGTGGCCAGCAGCAGCACCGCCGGCAGCGCGACCGCAAAACTCCGCTTCAACATTGACGTAGTGCTCCTGTCACAGGGATGTGGCGAACGTGTTACGCACCATGCCGCACCGAGTGACCCGGGTCACGATTATGAACGCTACGCACATATTGGTCTTTGTGGTCGCGGCGGCGGTACCGCCGATCCAGGCCGCACGCGTACGCGCTGATACCCGGGGCGGCCTGGGCGCCAAGGTTGGGCGCCCAGGCCGCGCACACGATCGGCCGGTCGGCGGTGCTGCGCGACCCTGGTGGAGCGCGGTGTTACGCGCCGGCGGGCGCCGGTGAGGTCGGGACCGGTGTGCCGGGGCGGCGGCGCCGGATCAGGCCGGTGACGAGGTCGAGGATCAGGAACGCGACGAGGGTGACCCCGAATGCGGGGAGTGCCCAGCCGACGGCGGCGGTGACGAGGACGCCGATGATGAGCAGCGGCAGTCGCAGCCGGCGCCACGCGCCGCGGGCGGGTGGGGTGCCGGCGGGGACGCGTCGCTCGCCGCGGGTGGGGCGGCGCTGCCACCACATGCGGTAGCCCCAGAAAGATGACGCAGAGCAGGCCGACGGCGAGCGCGGCGAGCAGCAGCTGGTTGGCGAGGCCGAAGAGGTAGCCCATGTGGGCCTGGATGCCGAGCGCGGACAGTTTGGCGAGGAACGGCCAGTCGGCGTAGTCGACGCGGTCGACGACCACGCCGGCGACCGGGTCGACGGCGAGCTTGTCGAAGTGGACCGGCCAGACGTTGTCGTTCTGCACGACGGTCCATGCGGCGCCCTCTTCGGCGGGCGCGCCGATCTCCATCTGTCCGGTGATGCCGTTGGTGCGGGCGATGTGCAGCACGGTGTCGACCTGGGCGGGGTCGCCGGCGGCGGCGGCGCCGCCTTCGCTGTGGTGTCCGCCGCCCGAAGCGCCAGCCGCACCGCCGGCGGTCGCGCCGGTGGTGACGAGCTCCGGTCGGCCGGCGTTGAGGGAGTCCAGGGCGAGGCTGAAGTTGGCGCCCGCGTAGTCGGACCAGGTGAGGCCGGTGGCGGAGAGGAAGAGCAGACCGACGATCAGCCAGACGCCGGTGGCGGCGTGCATGCCGCGGGTACGACGCACGCCCTTGGCCGCGGCGGTGTCGTAGAGCAGGGTCGCCTCGACGCGGCTGCGGCGCTTCTCGCCGCGTTGCCGCCATTGCCGGTTGCACCACAGGATGAGCCCGCCGAGGGCGACGACCCAGAGCCAGCTGGCGGCGGTCTCGGAGTAGAGCACACCGAGGTCGTCGAGGTGCAGGTGGCGGTGGAAGTCGTCGAGCCAGGTGGTGAGCGGGGTGGAGCCCCACCAGGTGACGAGCTGGCCGCGGATCTCGCCGGTGTACGGGTCGACGTAGACGGTGTGCTGCTTCTCGCCGAGCTCGGGCACCGTGAACACGACCTTCGTCGTGGCGTCCGGGGCGGCGGCGGGGATGACGGAGGAGAAGGTGCCGGTCGGGTGGGCGGCGATCGCGGCGGCGACCTGCTCGGACAGGGGCTTGGGCAGGCCCGGGCCGATGCCGGCGACGTGGAGTTCCTTGTCGTAGACGATGCTGTCGAGCTGAGGGGTGAACACGAACAGCAGGCCGGTGACGGCGGCGACGACGAGGAGCGGTGCGACGAGGATGCCGGCGTAGAAGTGCAGCCGGGTCAGCAGCGGCACCACCGACCACGACCGGATCGGCCGGGGGGACGGAGCCGCTGTCGGTGCGGGCTCCTCGGTCGGGGGTGATACCTCGGTGGCGACGGACATCGGGAACCTCCGGGGCGGACGACGGTTCGGGGCGGAACGGACAGGTGGCACCCGCAGACGTCCTTGGCTGACGCGCCCACGACGAAGTAGTCGTCCGGCCGGGCCCGGAAGTTCCCGGCGACTTTTCACTGCCGCCGCGTTCCAGGACTTCCGGCCGGCGAGCCGCTCCACCACCGGGCTACGGCGCTGGACCTCCGCCAGCAAAGACACGGGGACCTCGTAGTGGCCGGTGTACTCCTCGGCGCTCGTCCACGGCGGGACACCGCGGTCGCCGTCGGTGTCCGCCAGGAGCCGATGGATCAGCGCCGCTTCGGTCCGTTCGCCCGCCTCCTCCAGGCAGGCCGCCACGACCCGCAGGTCCGGCGCGGCCTGTTCGTCGAACCGGTCCCATTCGTGGCCCTCGTTGCCTTCGCGGATCAGCGAGGGGATGACGACCGGGGGAGGCAGCACCACGGCCCAGAACCGGTGCGCCAGCACCGCGTAGGCGGACGGCCGTCCCACCACCCGCCGCCCGGCCCCGTCCACCTCGACCGTCAGCTCCAGGTCCGGCCCGTTCACCTCGACCCGGAACGGGGGCACCGGCCGTGCCACCCCGAGCCAGAACTCCGCATACGCGACGAACACCGCAGACAGACTCCCGGCCAGTTTCGACATGAGCCGCACGATACCCAGCGCCGGCGAACCGTCCTCCCGCCCGGTGGCCGCGATCATGTCAGGCGCTTTTCGACGTCGGTAGGCAGCGACCGTTCGGATGCCCGCAGAATTGTGGATCACGCATGCCGAAGGAGATGTGATCCACCATCCGCGGCATCCCGCATGAATAAGGGGTTCATGTGATTGACCCTATCGGCGAGTCCGTGTTACAAAATGTCGGTCTTCTATCATTGTGCAGTTCACAAAAGGTGGACGTCCGACTGTTTCATAATGCCGATTCCACGGCTAGTGTGACGCAGGGCAGCGGGATGGTCGCGGACAGCATGCGTCGCCGACGGTGGCGCGGACCGGCCGTGCCGCCGGTGGTGGGCAACATCGGAGCACTGGAGGAGTCCGAATGACGCAACTCGGGTTGACACAACCGCAGCAGGGCGGCCTGAACGGCCGGTTCCATCGCATCGCGCTGAACGTGTTCATGGTGGTCGTCCTGGCGCACTGGGCGGAGCACCTGGCACAGGCGTACCAGATCTGGGTGCTGCACTGGCCGCTGCCGAAGGCGCGGGGCGTGCTGGGCCTGGCCTACCCGTGGCTGATCAAGAGCGAGTGGCTGCACTACGGCTACGCGCTGGTCATGCTCATCGCGCTGTTCGCGCTGCGCGGCGCGTTCACCGGCCGGGCCCGGACCTGGTGGACGGTCGCCCTCGCGATCCAGTTCTGGCACCACATCGAGCACCTGCTGCTGTTCCTGCAGGCGCAGACCGGGCAGTTCCTGTTCGGCAAGTCGGTGCCCACCAGCGTGCTGCAGCTCGTGTTCCCGCGGGTGGAGCTGCACCTGTTCTACAACACCATCGTCTTCCTGCCGATGGTGATCGCGGTCATCCTGCACCTGCGGCCGAACCGCGCGGAGGCGCAGGCGGCACCGTGCAACTGCGCCAGGCCGCTGGTCGCGGCCGGTGCCGCGTGACGGTGACGACGTCCTCGAGCGGAGCCCGCCGCGGCGGGCTCCGCTCGGCCCTCCGGTCGGCGTTGCGCTCCAAGGGTGCCTGGCCGGTCGGCGCGGTCGCCGCCGCGATCCTGGCCTTCGCGCTGCTGGCGGAGCCGGCCCCGGCGCGACTGTCCGCGATGGACCCCGCGGACGGCGCCACGGTGCAGGCGGCGCCGACCGCCGTGACCGCGACCTTCAGCGGCGAGCTCGCCACGTACGACTACCACCTGTCCGTCGCCCACGAGGGTGGCGTGACGGTGACCACCGGCGCCGTCCGGCGGGACGGCGCCACCCTCACCGTGCCCGTCGAACTGACCGGCACCGGCACCTACCTCGTCGCCTACCACGTCCGGCTGGCCGACGGCGTCGAGCTGTCGGCGGTGACCCGCTTCGGTGTGGGCGTCCCCGCCGCGCCCGTCGCCGGTGACCCGGCCGCGGCGGCGGCCGCCGGGCACCAGCACCTCAGCGACGACCCGATGAACCTCGCGCTGCTCGTGCTCGACGCGGTGCTGCTGGTCGCGCTCGCGTACGCGCTGCTGCGCTGGGGACGGCGACAGCACCGTCCCTGAGGCCGGGAGTGTCCGCCCTCCGGCCCGGACGACCCGGGGTCGAGGGGGCCCGGTGCCGACCTCGTGGCGCGTGAAAATCCCCGACGTCGTCGGCGCGCCCGATCCACCCGGTAGCGACCAGAAATTTCCGCTTTCCGATTTCCATTCCGGGACCGCACCTGCGGAGAAAACATCGTAGGCAATGCTCGAAGACAATTGTCGAACCTGGATGTCTTGGAGGCCTCGGATGACGATGTTCCAGTCCCTTCGCCGGCGCATGCTCACACCCGACATCAAACAGACCCGGATGGACGTGCGCGGCTTCCACGTGAAGAGCCCGGAGGCGCGCGACCGGCTCGAGGCCGTCGGGCGGTACTTCCTCACCGGGTACGCGATCGCCGCCGAGGTGCCACACCCGGCCGACGCGGACACGCGGCTCGCCCACGTCCCGCACGCCTATCGCGGTTTCGCCTACGAAGGTGCCGCGATGGCGTTCGCGGTGCGTGACGGGCTGCCCGTCGGCGGCGGCCGCCACGTCGAGGAGTTCCTCGCCGGGCCCGCCGACGCCCACGTCTACATGGCCTATGTGGGCGTCGGCTGGGCGATGGCACGGGTCCCCCGGTTCCGCTGGTCGTCGCTGCACGCGCCGGACCCGCTGCTGCGCTGGCTCGTGCTGGACGGCTACGGCTTCCATCAGGCGTACTTCAAGACCCGCAAGTACGTCGACGAGTGCTACCAGGCCGACACGTTCCCGTGGCCGGCGGACGGGCCCGCCTGGTACGCCGGCCGCGCCATCGACCAGGGTGTCGGACGGGCCACGTGGTTCGTGTGCGGCACCGACCCCCGTCGCGTCGTGGCGACCTTCGACCGGTTCGACGAGCGCCGGCGGGCCGACCTGTACGCCGGCGCCGGGCTGGCGGCCACCTACGCCGGCGGCAGCGACGAGGCGGAACTGGCCTGGTTCAAGGACGCCGCCGGGATCTACGCCGGCGACGTCGCGCAGGGCTCGGCGTTCGCGGCCGGTGCGCGGGTCCGGGCCGGTCTCGTCGTCGCGCACAACGAGGTCGCGACCCGGGTGCTCTGCGGCCAGACGACGGCCGGCGCGTCCAAGGTGACCGACGAAGCGCTCGTCGGCCTTCCCTACGACGACGAGATTCCCGCGTACGAGATCTGGCGGCTTCGCATCAGGGCGGCACTGACGCAGGGCCTGGAACGGTGACCCTGGCGTAGCGACGGGGCGTGTCGTCGGCGGTAGTGCGTCACCGCCTGGATTGTGCTGTTGGCCTCCCACGACAGATACGCAGGGTTACTGTGCAAATACCTTGTGTGTCTGGAGTGGTGTATGAAATTCGTCCGACAGGCCGCGGCGATCCTGGCTGCCGTGCTCGGAACCGGTGGGCTCGTCGCCGTTTCGGCGACGCCGGCCTACGCCGGCACCACGACGTTCACCTACACCGGCGCGGTCCAGACGTACACCGTCCCGGCCGGCACCACGAAGCTGCAGGTCGTGGTCAAGGGCTCGCCGGGCGACGGCGGCACGGGCGGTGGCGGCGGCACCGTCACCGCTGTCATCACCACGCCCGCCGGGTTGGGCGACAAGATCCAGGTCATGGTCGGCGGCATCGCGGGCTGGAACGGCGGCGGCCTGGCCGCGACGGGTGGCGGCACCGGCGGCGACGCGTCCGACATCCGTCAAGGCACCTGCGCGGCGTCGAGCTCCTGCGGGTTGAGCGACCGCACCGTGGTCGCCGGCGGTGGTGGCGGCGGCGTGGTCTACAACGGTGGCGGTGGCGGCAGACCCGCGTCGCCGGCCTTCCCGTCGGACACCGCGGGCACCGGCTTCGCCTCCCCCGGCGGCCCTGGCACGCAGAGCGCCGGCGGCGCGGGCGGCAGCCCGTACGGCGCGTCGTCCCCCGGCGGCCCCGGCTCCTTCGGCTACGGCGGCAACGGCGGGCCCAGCGGCGCCAAGAGCGGCAGCGGCGGAGGTGGCGGCTACTACGGCGGCGGCGGAGGCGGCGGCACCACCGACGCGGGCGGGCAGGGCGGCCCGGGCGGCGGCGGGAGCAGCTACGTCGACCCGGCCCGGGAGGACTCGCCCTCCGTCTTCGCCAGCGACGACAACTACGGCGCTGCCTCGATCACGTTCACCACGCTCGGCCCGCCCGCGCCCGGCAACCTGGACGCCCAGATCGCCGCGGGCACCGGCAGCGTCGCGCTGGACTGGGACCCGCCCACCGGCGGCGCCGACTCGTACGTCGTCCATCAGGCCCTCAGCGTCGGCGGGCCGTACACCGCCGTGACCACCGGCACCTGCTCCGGCGTCACCGGCACCTCCTGCACGGTCGGCGGCCTCACCCCTGGCACGGTCTACCACTTCACCGTCGCCGGTGTGCTGAGCGGCGCCGACGGGTCACCGTCGAGCCCGGTCGACGTCACCGCGATCGGCCCACCGGCCGCCCCGACCGGCGTCGGCGCCGCCGTGACCGGCGACGGCACACTCACCGTCACCTGGACCGACCCGGCCACCCCCAGCGCGCCCACGACCAACTTCCAGGTGCTGGTGTCGCTCAACGGCGGCTCGTACACCGCGGCCACCACCGGCACCTGCACGGCTGTCACCGTCGCCGCCGGCTGCACCGTCACCGGCCTCACCGGCGGCGGCAGCTACCAGTTCAAGATCGTGGCGGTCAACGCCGCCGGCAGCGGGCCCGGGTCGAGCCCGTCGACGGCGGTCACCGCCGCGGCCGCACCCTCGGCGCCGACACCGGGCGCCGTCACGGTCACCGGCCCGGGCGCGGTCACCGTCGCCTGGACCGGGCCGTCCGGCGGCGTCAGCGGTTTCAAGGTGTACGTGTCCAGCGGCGGTCCATACACCGCGGCCGGTTCGGGCACCTGCGCCGGTGCGCCGGTGAGCAGCCCGTGCACCGTCACCGGCCTGACGCCCGGCCAGACGTACCGGTTCAAGGTCTCCGCGGTGGTCTCCGGCATCGAGGGCAACCAGTCCGTCCCGTCGGACGAGGTCACCTCCATCGCCACCCCGCTGACACCAGGCACGCCGGTGCTCACCCTCGCCGGCGACGGCAAGCTGCGCATCACGTGGACCTACCCGGCCGGCGGCGCCACGCCCGCGGCGCGCTTCACCGTCGAGACGTCGAAGGACGGTGGCCCGTACACCACCATCAGCGGCGGCGAGTGCGGCAGCCCCACCGCGAGCCCGTGCGCCGTCGGTGGCCTCGTCGTCGGCGCCTCCTACCGCGCCCGGGTGACCGCGGTCAACGCCACCGGCGCGGGCAGCGCCTCCGCGGCGTCGGCCCCGCTCGCGGTGGTCGCCGCACCGGGCATCCCCGCCATCGCGAGCGCGGAGGCGGACGACGGGCAGGTCACCGTCACGTGGACCGCCGGCACGCCGGCGAACGCCGTCACCTACCACGCCGTCGCGTATCCGGCCGGCTCCAGCACCCCGGCCTCGGACTGCCAGGCCGCCGCCCCGGCCCTCACCTGCGTCATCCAGAGCCTGACCAACGCCACCGCGTACACGATCAAGGTGTACGCGTCGGGCGCCGTCGACTCGGCCCCGAGTCAGCCGGCCACCGCGACGCCGAGCGCCGCGCCGGGCAGCCCGACCGCGACCGCGACCGCGGGCGTCGCCTCGATCACCGTGCGGTGGACCCCGCCCGCGGCCGGCTCGGGCATCGACGGCTACCTGCTGACCGCAGACCCGGGACCGGCCACCTGCCACGCCACGGCCGCCGACACCAGCTGCGTGCTGGGCGCGGTCGCGGGCACGTCGTACACCGTGTCGATCGTCGCGGAGGGCGCCTTCGGCCGCGACTCCGCTCCGGCGGTCACCAACGCGGCAACGCCGACGTCGCCGGCCGTGCCGGCCGGCAGCCCGGTGCCCGACGCGACCCTCACCACCGACAAGGGCGACATCCGCACCGCCACCCCGGGTCAGCAGGTCGTCGTCGTCGGCCACGGCTTCGCGGCCCACTCGACGGTCAGGATCGCGATCTACTCGACCCCGGCACTGCTGGCCACCGCGGTGGCCGACGACCACGGCGACGTGCGCCAGCCGGTGACCGTTCCGGCCGACCTGGCGACCGGCGACCACACGGTGGTGGCCTTGGGCGTGGACCAGGCGGGCGTGGCACACACGCTCGCGTTCACGGTGACGGTGCGGCCGGTGAGCGTCGGCCTCCCGGTGACCGGCCTGGCCCTGACCTGGATGCTGTTGCTCGGCGCCGCTTCGGTCCTGACCGGCGCCACGCTGACGACCGTCGGCCGGCTGCGCTGCTGATCGCTCGCCTGCTGCGCAGAAAGGCCCATCGCTTCAATCGCGCATAACAGACGGAACGCGGCATGCCGGTGGCGGCGCCGGGGCGGCATCGTGGCACGTCAACAGGCCTGGCGGAGCAAGAGGACCGTCTGAATGGTCAGCATTGTCCTCGTCCGTCGGCGTTACTGAGCGAAGGATTTTTTGCTGTTACGCTCGCACTCGGGTTCTCGCCGGTGAGGGGAGATCGTGGTGGCTTTATCGTTCGAGGTGCAAAATGAGGCCTCTGGACGGGTGCTCATCGTGCTGCACGGCATGCTTGACAGCCACGGAGTGGCGGTGTTCCATCGCGCCCTCGCCGCCGCGCTGGAATGGTATCCGACGCTGGTGGGCATCGACCTGACCGAGGTCACGCTCATCGACTCCGCCGGTGTGGGCGCGCTGGCGGCCGCATTGCGCGTCGGCGGGCGGGTGGGATACCGGCTCGTCGTCGCAGCCATCAGCGCGGCCGCGCACGATCGCCTGCGGACCAGCGGCCTGGCCGACTCCTTGGACGTCGCCGGGCGGGATCGCGGGTCACGGCACCTTCCACCGCATCAAAGGCGCCCGTAAGCGCCGTTCTCATCACCGCCAGGGCCGGCAAGCTCTTTGACGTCAGGACGGCCGTGAAGCAGACAAGGGGCACGGGGAAGCACACCTGACGGGTAGTTTGATCGGCTCGGGTAGGGGCATTCGCCGGCGGTTGGAACTCGCGAGGGCGAAGGAGAACTCGATGAGAGGCGTGACCGAGACCGTCGATGTGCATGTGCCGGTGCGCACGGCGTATGACCAGTGGCTGCAGTTCGAGTCGTTTCCGCAGTTCATGGATGGTGTCGAGTCGGTTCGCCGGCTCGATGACCGGCATACGCACTGGGTGACCAGAATCGGCGGGGTCCGGCGGGAGTTCGACGCCGAGATCATCGAGCAGACCCCTGACGAGCTGATCGCCTGGAGGAGCACCGGCGGTGATTCCGAGCACGCGGGTGTCGTGGCGTTCGACCGGCTCGGCGACGCGGACACCCGGGTGACCGTTCAGGTGGACTGGCAGCCCACAGGCGTCGTGGAGAACGTCGGCAGCGCGGTCGGCGTGGACGAGCGGCAGGTCAAGGGTGACGCCAAGCGCTTCAAGGAGTTCATCGAGCGACGCGGTGGCGCAACGGGGCAGCGGCCGGGCGACACGCCGCGGTCGGGCGGGTGACCGTAGGAGCACGCCGGCACCGTCGGCGGAAGGCCGGCGGCGCCCGATCCGCGGCCACGGCTCAGGCCACCGCTGGTGACGCCGGCTGACCATCGGCGCGGTTCGGGTCGAGCGGGATGGTGAACCACAGCGTGGTGCCCTGGCCGGCTGGGCTGGCGAGCCGGCTGCTGCCGCCCAGGGCGGTCACCCGGTCGCTGAGCCCACGCAGACCGGAGCCGGAGTTCGGGTTGGCGCCGCCGACGCCGTCGTCCTTGATGCACAGCCGGAGGGTGTGATCGTCGGCGGTGGTGTCGACGTGGAGATGTGCGGCGTGGGCGTGTTTGGCGGCGTTGGTGAGCGCTTCGGCGACGATGTAGTAGGCGCTTGTCTCGATGTTCGGTGGGAGCCGGTACGGCAGCTGGATGTGCAGTTCGGCCGGGACCGGTGAGCGGCGGGCCAGGGTTCTGAGGGCCGATGCGAGGCCGCGTTGGGTCAGGATCGCCGGGTGGATGCCGTGGGAGAGCTCCCGCAGGTCGCTGATGGCGCCGGACAGGTCGGCGATGGCCGTGGTCAGGTCGCCGGCGAGTTCCCCCGGCTCGGCCGGAGCTCGTGCCTGGATCCGGCGCAGGTCCAGCAGCAGTGCCAGGAGCCGTTGCTGGGTGCCGTCGTGGAGATCGCGTTCGACCCTGCGGCGGGCCTGGTCGCTGGCCTCCACGATGCGGACGCTGGCAGTGGTCAGATCGGCGCGGGCCTGCATGTTCGCGACGGCCACACCGACGAGTTCGGTGAAGTCGGCCGTGCGGTCGGCATCGTCCTGACGGAGCTGCTCCTCGCTCGCCGCCATGACGATCAGCACCCCCCACAGGCTGTCCTGCACCACGATGGGCGCGCCCACGGAGACGCGGATCCCGTACTGGGAGAGGAACGGGTCAGGCACCGCGGTGCCGTCGCCGACGCGGGTCCACCAGGGCTGCTGCCGGGTGTAGACGTGCATGGCGGCGCCGTTCGCCGGCAGGGCCGTGCGGGTGCCGGCCACGATGGGAATGTCGTGTTCGCTCCAGGCCCCGACCACGGTCGCCGCACCGTCCGACTCGTAGCGCAGCAGCATGGTCGTGTCGGCGCGCAGGAGCTTCCCGATCTCCTCGGTGACCGCGCCGAACACCACGCCGGGCGGCGATGCGCGGGCCACCAGCGTCGCGATCCGCCGCAGGGCACTCTGCTCAGCCACGAGACGGTTGAGGTCGTCACGGTGCGACTCCAGCGACATCGCCATGGCGTTGAACGAACGCTGCAGGAGGCCGATCTCGTGCGGTCCGTTCTCGGGCATCCGGGTGGACAGGGCACCACCGGCCAGCTGATCGGCCATCCGGGCCGCTCCGGCGAGCGGGCGGACGATGCCACGGTTCATGAACGCCGCGAACATCACCCCGAACAGCACGGACCCGGCAAGCCCGGCGCCCGCCACCGCCCGCGCCCATGCCGTGTCGGTGTCGGCGTGGGCTGCCTGCCGGGTCGCGTCGCTCAGCTCGACGGCGGTGAACTGTGCGAACTCCGCGCGGATGGCGTCGAGACGCTGCTGACTGTCGAGCAGTTGGACAGGGTCGGGTAACGGGCCGTGACTACCGGCACCGGCCACCCCCGGCCCCGGCTGCTCGGCCACGTATGTCGAGATCTGGTGGTTGAGCAGCCGGACGCGTTCCTGCTGCTGCGGATCTTCGGCGATGTGCCCCTCGAGTTGTGCGGTCTGCGCCGGGATCGCCGCACGGGCCTGTTGCCAGGACACCATGTACCGCGGTTCGTGCGTGATGATGAAGCCGCGTTCGGCGCTCTCCATCGACAGCACGGAGGTCTGCAGCTGCCCGGCGATGATCAGCGCCGCTTGCGAACTGCGCGCCGACCGGACCTCCCGGTCCAGTCTTGATACGGCCGCCAGCATCGTCACCAGCGTCGGGCTCAACGCCATCGTGCACACCAGGCAGAGCACCAGCACCCGACGGTTCAGCCCAGCGCCGAAGAGCCCTGGCCACGCCGGCCGGCGCCCGAAACCTCGAGCGTGGACCTTCACGCGGAACTCCATCCAGCACGCCACCGGCAACGACGGCAGGCAAATGCACCTGCTGGAAGACGGTGGCGCGTCACAACAATCGATTCCATCTATCAGTTCAAATCCAGCCTACTACCGCAAAAGCCGCGAATGTCTGCCGAGTGTCGGGACGCGACATGGCGACAATCCAGATGGCGTGCGGTCCCCGCCGACGCCGGATCGCGAGGCTGTCAGGGGCGTCGAGCAGTCAGAAACATGGCGGCGGTCCGGCACGGTGCGGCGGCACGTCAGTGGTGGAATCCGGTGCTGCCGGCGGCGGGGTGCAGCGGCCGGGGCTGGGCCCGCAGTTCGGGCAGCAGCCGGGCAAGGTCGGCGAGCAGCAGGTCGGCCAGGTCGCGGGTGAAGCCGTTGCGGATCACGACCCGCAGCACGGCGAGGTCGGTGCGGTTGGCCGGGAAGGTGTACGCCGGGACCAGCCAGCCGCGTTCGCGCAGTCGTCGGGCGACGTCGAACACGTTGAACGCGTCGACATCGCCGTTCGTGGTGAATGCGAACACCGGCAGCTGGTCGCCGCGGCTCAGCAGCCGGAACGGCCCCATGGCGGCGATCCGGCCGGAAAGGTAGAGGGCCACGTCGCGGGACGCCTGCTGGACGGCGCGGAAGCCGGTGCGGCCGAGGCGGAAGAAGGTGTAGTACTGCGCGACGACCTCCGCGCCCGGGCGGGAGAAGTTCAGCGCGAACGTCGGCATGCTGCCACCGAGGTAGTTGACGTTGAAGACGAGGTCCTCCGGCAGGGCGTCGCGGTGGCGCCAGAGGACCCAGCCGACGCCGGGATACACCAGGCCGTACTTGTGGCCGGAGGTGTTGATGGAGGCGACCCGGTCGAGCCGGAAGTCCCACTTCAGGTCCGGGTCCAGAAACGGCGCGATCATCGCCCCGGAGGCGCCGTCGACGTGCAGTGGAATGTCCCATCCGGTGCGCTGCTGCAGCGCGTCGAGCGCGGCGGCGATCTCGGCGACCGGCTCGTAGCTGCCGTCGAACGTCGAGCCGAGGACCGCGACCACGCCGATGGTGTTCTCGTCGCAGTACGCCGCGGCCTCCTGCGCGGTCAGGTGCAGCCGGTCGCCGTCCATCGGCACCAGGCGGGGCTCGACCTCCCAGTAGTTGCAGAACTTCTCCCAGCAGACCTGCACGTTGATGCCCATCACCAGGTTGGGCCGCCGGACCTCGCCGGCCGGATGCCGGGCCGCCCAGCGCCGCTTCAGGGCCAGGCCGGCCAGCATGCACGCCTCACTGGACCCGGTGGTCGAGCAGCCGATCACGTCGGCCGGGTCCGGAGCGTGCCACAGGTCGGCGAGGATGCTGACGCATCGCCGCTCGAACTCGGCGGTCTGCGGGTACTCATCCTTGTCGATCATGTTCTTGTCGACGCACTCGGCCATCAGGCGGGTCGCCTGCGGCTCCATCCAGGTCGTGACGAACGTGGCGAGGTTCAGCCGGGCGTTGCCGTCGAGCATCAGCTCGTCGTGCACGAGCTGCCAGGCGGTGTCGGCGGGCACCGGATCCTCGGCCAGCGTGTCGCGGGGCGCGGTCACCTGCTGGACCAGCGCCGGGTTGGCGACCGTCGCGAACGGGTTCCCGCCGTCTGCGGCCTCCGGCCGCCGTGGTGGAAGGGCCCTGTGCAGCACCATCGTCGCACCGTCCTGTCAGTCGGTCCCCGCGCCGCCGCCGCGGCGAGGGTCTCGTCGCCGGATCGCGCCGGGCGCGCTCCACCGGACGGGGTCTGCGGCACTTCCGTCGAACGGTCAGTGGTCCCTGCCCAGCCGGTAGGGACATACACATTCGCGCCGTGCCGGCGACCTACGGGATCGTCGGGTCCGGCGATGACGCTGTGCGCCGGGCGGCGGCCGGACCGGCCTGCCCGGCGCGGACGGGCACCGCGCCGCGACGCTCATCCGGCAGGCCGCTGCCCCGCATCGGGGCCGGCACCTGCGGCGGCGTCGGGATCTGCCCGCGGAGCGAGGATCGTTGCGATGGTCGCGACGGCGATGGTGATCAGAGCGCCGAGGATCAGGGCGGCGGGTTCGCCGTCGGCCAGCAGATGCTCCTGGGCGCCGAGGGTCGCCGCGGCGACGGGGACACCGATCTGGGTGCCGGCGAGGGCGGCCAGGGTCGCCGGTTGCCCGGTCGCTCGTGCCGCGAGATGCGTCATCACCGCGCCGACGCCGAGGGCGGCGCCGAGCCCGACCAGTGCCGGATGACGGCCGAGGGCGGCGACGTCCAGTGAGGTGCCGAGCCAGACGAAGAACAGCGGACCGATGAACCCTTCGGTGACTGCGAACAGTTGCCGGGCGAGCCGGCGCGGCTCGCCGACGGCGGCCACGGCGATTCCGAAGCCGAACCCGGCGAGCATGACCGAGACCCGGGTGGACTGCGCGACCGCGCCGAGGCCGAACAGCAGGGCCAGGTTGATGCGCAGTTCCAGCGCGAATTTGCGTCGCTCGGACAGCCGGTGCAGCCGCTTGCGCCAACCCCGGCGCTCCGCCAGCCGCAGCGCGGCGAACACGATGACCGTGGCGGCGACGAGTACCGCAGCGCCGAGCGCGGCCCGGCCCGCCCGCGCCGGGTCGATGGCGAGTGGCAGCGCAACGATGCAGACCGCGTCGGCGACCGCGACCTGAGGCAGCAGCTCCAGCACCGGTCGGCCGGTCAGGTGCAGCACGTCGAGCATCGGCAGCACCAGCGCCGCTGACGACGAGGCGAGCAGCACCGTGTAGAGGGCGACGTGGCCGGTGCCGAACGCCCTGGCGATCACGAACGCGACGGGGAAGGACACCGCGGCGACGAGCACCGCGCGCCCGAGCCCCACCGGCAGCGCCTCGCGCAGTACGGGGTCGCGGATCGGCACATGCGAGCCGGCGACGAACATGACCAGCGCGAACCCCACGTTGGCCAGGAACGTGAACGTCGGGTCGCCGGCGTGCAGCACGCCGGCGCCCATCGGGCCGAGCGCCACGCCCGCCAGCAGCTCCCCGACGACGACGGGCGGCCCCCACCGGCGGGACAGCGCCAGGAGCGGACCGGCCAGACCCGACACCGAGACCAGCGCCAGCAGGCCGAGACTCATCCGGGGTCCCGCAGCCGGGCGACCGGGGCGGCCTGCCCGGCACGCGGCAGCCGGCCGGCATGCGCCGGCCTCTGTCGATCCGACCCGCGCCGTGATCGTGGGAACAGGTCCATCACCAGCTGCTGGGCGGTTGCCCGTCGAGCACCACGGTCAGGTGCGCCATGCCCCAGGCGCCCATGCCGTCGCCCCAGTACATCATCACGACGCTCCTCTCCGGGTCGTGACTGTGGCCGCCGCGGGACACCTCCACCGTCTCCCGCACCGTCCCGCCGTGCACCCCGAAGGGGTCCCTCTCGGCGGGGGCGAAGGTCCCTACCCCGCAGGGGGGACAGTGAGGAATGCGAGGCGGCCCGTCCGGGTGAGCCCGTGGTCCGGTGCTGTGGAGCTCGCATATCGCCGCGCGGTCCGGGAAGTACGCCGACCGCACGCCTGCGAGCTTGGGGGCGGTGCCGGTGCCCGGCGGCACGGGCCGGGCGCACCTCCAAGGCTACGCGATCCGGTCGGAAGCGCCCGTGTTCGGCGTCGCCCGGTCCACCACCACCGAGCCGAAAGATGCTGCGCCCATGAAGGACTCCGCCCGAGGCCGCGCCCTGATCGTCGGCGCCGTCCTCACCGTCACCGTCACACTCGCCGCCTGCGGTGACACCGCGAGCAGCGGTGGTACTCCTACGGCACCGGCCAGCGGCGGCGTGAGCGTCAACCCGACGTTCAACGCCGCCGACGCCACGTTCGTCCGCTTGATGATCCGGCACCATGAGCAGGCCGTGGAGATGGCCGCCCTCGCCGCGAAGAAGGCGACCGATCCGGACGTCAGTCAACTCGCCGCCAAGATCAGTGCCGGGCAGAAGGCGGAGATCGCGACGATGGAGGGCTGGCTGGCCACCTGGGGCCGGCCGACCACGATGCCGAGCTGTCCCGGCATGCAGTGCATGCCGAGCGGCATGACGCCACCTGGCATGATGCCCAGCGGGATGGTGCCCAGCGGGATGCCGACGATGCCGGGCATGATGTCCAGCGCGGACATGGCGGAGCTGAAGGCCGCGACCGGCAACGACTTCGACAAGCTGTTTCTCCGGATGATGATCGATCACCACCAGGGGGCGATCATGATGGCCCAGGCGGAGCTGGCCCACGGCGCCAACCCGGACGCCAAGGCACTCGCCGCCCGCATCGTGACGACGCAGCAGGCCGAGATCGTCGGGATGCGGCAGATGGCCGGCCATTCATGAACAGTTGAGCCCCGCGCGGACAGGCCGGGTCGCCGGGGGATGGAGGACCTCACCACCGGGTGAATTCGGCGCCGAGGTCGTGGTACCGCAGGGTGAAACGGGAGCGGTCGCAGGGTGAGCGCCGTGGGAGATTCGGTGACGCCCTGCGTCCAGGCCGTTCTTCCCGCCATTTCAACGGCAGGCCGCTCCTATGCTCGCGTCGTGTCCGTGAATGCCCCGGCCGTCGATGAGGCGGTCGACGTCATGACCGCCGGTGACGTGTCAGCGCCTGTCTTCGTCGATGCCACGGGCCGCCGTGGCCGGCGAATCCGATTCTTCTTCCATCTCAGCGGTGTAGCGGCACTGGTCTATGCGGTGCTGGTGCTGGTCGCCGCGTTCCTCTTCACCGGCCCGCTGGACCTGCTGTCGTTTCCGGCACCCGCACAGTCCGCGTCCGCGACGACGCCGGCCAAGCAGCACACACCCGCGCCCGGCCAGCCCGGCAAACGGGCCACCGGCACCGGGTCCGCCCGCAGCAGCGCCGCACCCGGTGCGGCGGGTGCGTCCGTCAAGCCGAGTGGCTCCGTGAGCACCGCGCCGTCCCCCGAGGCGACGACGAGCGCGCCGCCTTCCGCTTCACCGTCCGCCACGCCGGTCACGCCGGTCACGTCGGCCGCTGCGACCGCGACGCCGCAGCCGAGCGCCCCGCAGAGCTCCGCCCCCGGCGCCACCGTGGTCGTCGTTGTGGGCCCGGCGTGACCCGCACGCGGCAGCGGGTGTCCTTCAGTCGTCTGATCTTCGGTGGGGTCGCGCTCAGCGTGCTGGTCGGCGCGCTGCTGGTCGAGGCCTACACCAATGCCGAGTTCCACCCCGACCACACCGTGAGCGCCGGGCAGCGCACCGAGGTCCCGGCCGAGGTCATCGGCGGCGGCCCGATCATCGACACCCGCAACGGCACGGTGCGCTCCTACCGGCTGCCGGCCCGCACCATCGCCCTCATCTTCGACGACGGCCCGGACCCGGAGTGGACGCCGCGTGTCGTGGAGGTGCTGCGCCGGCACCACGTCAACGCCACGTTCTTCGTCGTCGGCTCCCAGGTCATCCGGCACCCGGACATCGTCACCGAGCTGGCCCGGGCCGGCGACGAGATCGGCGTGCACACCTTCACGCACCCGCAGCTCGACCGCCTGCCACGGTGGCAACGCGAGCTGGAGTACTCCCAGACCCAGCTCGCCGTCGTCCACGCCACCGGCGCCAAGTCGGCGCTGCTGCGGCTGCCGTACTCCTCCAGCGCCCGTGCCATCGACGACACCGAGTGGCCGCTGATCCGGGAGGCCGGCGGGCTCGGCTATCTGACGATCATGGCAGACACGGACAGCCGGGACTGGAGCACGCCCGGCGTCGACGCGATCGTCGCCGGCGCGACCCCGCCGGGCGACTCGGGCGCCATCGTGCCCATGCACGACGGCGGCGGCGACCGCGCGCAGACCGTCGCGGCGCTGGACAAGTTCATTCCCCTGATGCAGCGGCGCGGCTACACCTTCACCACCGTGTCGCAGGGCCTGGCGCGCACGCTCGCAGGGCAGGCGGTCGTCGAGGCGCCGGCGGGCGCGGTCGACCAGCGGCGGGCGTTCGCCCTGGCCACAGCCGTCGTGCTGGCCGACTGGGTGACGGCGAGCCTCCGCGTGCTGTTCCTGGTCGCCGGCCTGCTGACGATCGCCCGCACCGTGGCGCTGCTCCTGCTCGCGGGCCGGCACGCGCGGCGGCGACGGGCCGCGTCGTGGCGGTGGGGACCGCCGGTGCGGCTGCCGGTGTCGGTGATCGTGCCGGCCTACAACGAGAAGGAGGGGATCGAGGCGGCGGTGCGGTCCCTGGCGGGCGGCGACCATCCGGGTGGGATCGAGGTGGTCGTCGTCGACGACGGCTCGACCGACGACACGGCGGCGCTGGTGGAGGCGTTGCGATTACCGAACGTGCGGGTGGCGCGAATCCCCAACGGTGGCAAGCCGAATGCGCTCAACGCCGGGGTGGCGCTGGCTCAGCATGATCTGATCGTCATGGTCGACGGCGACACCGTCTTCGAGCCGGACTCGATCCGGCATCTGGTGCAGCCGTTCGCCGATTCTTCGGTCGGCGCGGTCGCGGGCAACGTCAAGGTCGGCAACCGTCGTTCGATCGTGGCCCGGTGGCAGCACATCGAGTACGTCATCGGGTTCAACCTGGACCGCCGGCTGTACGACATCCTGCGCTGCATGCCCACCATCCCCGGCGCGATCGGCGCGTTCCGCCGCGAGGCGTTGCAGGACATCGGCGGGATCAGCCACGACACCCTCGCCGAGGACACCGACGCCACCATGGCGCTGTGCCGCACCGGCTGGCGCGTCGTCTACGAGGAACGCGCCCGCGCCTGGACCGAGGCCCCCGCCACCCTGCGGCAACTGTGGCTGCAGCGCTACCGCTGGAGCTACGGCACCATGCAGGCGATGTGGAAGCACCGCCGTTCGATCCTGGACCGCGGTCCCTCGGGCCGGTTCGGCCGGATCGGCCTGCCCTTCGTCGCGTTCTTCGGCATCGCGCTTCCCCTGCTCGCCCCGCTCATCGACATCATGCTCGTGTACGGCCTGTGCTTCTCCAGCTGGATGGTCACCACCGGCGCCTGGCTCGCCATGTTCGCCATGCAGGTCCTCACCGCCGTCGTCGCCTTCCGCTTCGACAAGGAGAAACTCCGCGCCCTGTGGGTCCTGCCACTGCAGCAGATCGTCTACCGCCAGCTCATGTACCTCGTGCTCCTGCAGTCCCTCGGCACGGCCCTCACCGGCGCCCGGCTCCGCTGGCACAAACTCCACCGGGCGGGCTCCGCCGCCGCGGCCGCCCCGGCACCTCCGGTGGCGCCGCTCATGGTGGTGCCGGGGCGGGCAGAAGGCCCGGAACGGGCCGCAGGGCAGGCCGGCCGCCACGCGAGGGCTCGTGAGGAGTCCCCGTTCCTAGACCGTCAGGGTCACCAGCCGCCCTCGAAGAAGCCGAGGAAGCCGGGGCCGGGAGCCGCGGCGGTGCCGACGTTGGCCACGACCACGACGGCCAGGGCGAGGGCGACCAGCGCCGACAGCACGCCGTAGGAGGCGAGGACCCGTCGCGCCGGGCCCGTCGCTGACGTGCGCCGCCGCCACAGCAGCACGCCCGCCGCGACGAGGACCGCGACCACGACCGTGGCGATGACGGCGATCACCCAGTGGTACAGCGCGTAGTCGTCGATCATCCGTTGCAGGACCGGCGAGGCGGCCCGATGCTCGTGCACGACGCCGGACAGCTGCTGCCGGACCTCGTCGAGCGGGCCGGCGAGCTGCGCGTCGGGCGGGCTGTCCACGAGCATCGGCATCAACGACGCGAACGGTGCCGCGGCGCCCTGCAGGTTGGCCATGAGGGCCGCGAGGGTCCCGAGCGCGAAGGCCGTGGCGAGCGCCCCGCCGGCGGCCAGGGCGATCCGGTGGCGGTCGGCTTCGACGTACCGACGCCAGATCCGCAGACCGAGGGCGGTGAGCGCGGTCAGGAGCAGCGCCGCGATCACCGCCTTGGCGACGTGGTATCGCAGCCAGTAGTCGGCGACGCGCTGCATGGCGGGGGTGAGGTCCGCGTCGCCGGCCCGCCAGTAGCCGACGAACGCCCCGCGGGCCGCTGACCTGAGCGCGCCCTCGCCGGCGTGGTCGCCGCCCGCGAGGGTGGCAGGAGCGGCCACGAACGCGACGGCGGACGCGACGACAAGAGCCGTCAGCGCCGCCGATGTACGAGCGGGCCGCGACTGGAGTGCTGTGCTGGTCAAGGAACATCCTCCGGTTCGTTCGATCACGTGGTTCGACCGTAGAAGCGGCACACGGACATCCCCTCGGCCGCGTGGAGGAGGCGGGCCGCAACTTTGGATTCCTTTCGCCGAAACTGTCACACCCGCGACTTAGAGTGATGCTGCACAAGGGAGGTGATCATGGGACTGTGGCAGTGGCGGCCAAGGGTGGCAGACGCCCTGATCGCCTGCGCGCTCGCCGTCGCGATGGTCCTGCTCCGGCAGAGCATCGGCCCGCCCGACTGGCCGACCGCGCCGTTCTCACCCGCCGACCCCGTCACCGCCGCCGCGCTGTGGACGCTGCTGGTCGCGCAGGCCGCCCCGATGCTGTGGCGCCGCACCCACCCGTGGACGGTCATGCTCGCGACCAGCGTGGCATACGTGGCGTTCGAGCTCGTCGACCCGGTCATCAGCTTCCGCGACGGTCTTCCGCTCGGGTTCGCCGTGTATGCCGTCGCCCGGTATGCGCCGCCGCCGTTGAGCCTCGCGTCGGTGGGTGTGGCGGCGGTCGCCATGTTCGGGCACGACGCGGTGTATCGGCCGATCGCCGGCACGCCGCTGCCACCGGCGCTGCGGCCCGGGATCATCGAGGTCACGGTCGCCGTCGGACTCGTCGCGGGGTTGTGGCAGCTCGGCAGGTCGCAGCGGCACATCCACTCCGACGCCGCCGCGCTGCGCGACCTGACCGCCCGGCTGCGCGCCGAGCAGCAGCGCAGCGCCGGGCGTGCCGTCACCGCCGAGCGCGCCCGCATCGCCCGCGACCTGCACGACCTCGTCGCCCACCACGTCAGCGCCATCGCCATCCAGGCACGGGCGACCACCGAGGTCATCATCGACGACCCGCCGCTCGCCGGCCGCGGCGTCGAAGCCATCGGTGCCGCCGCCGACACCGCCCTGCTGGAGATGCGCCGGCTGCTGAAGCTGCTCTCCGACGGCGAGGCCGCCCGCCCAGGAGCCGGAGCCGTCGCTCGGGCACCTCGACCAGTTGGCGGCGTTCGCGACGACGGCCGGCTGCACCGTGGACCTCGACGTGTCGGTCGGCCCCGACGTTCCCGCCGCCGTGCAGGTGTCCGCGTTCCGCGTCGTCCAGGAAGCGCTCACCAACGTGCTGAAGCACTCGGGCGCCGTGGCGGTGCGGGTGGTCGCGCACCAGGATGGGCGGATGCTGGACGTCGGCATCGACAACGGTCCGGCCGCCGCCGGGCATCCGCCGATGCCGGGCGCCGGTCTCGGGCTGATCGGGATGCGGGAGCGGGTCGCGCTGTTCGGCGGCACCCTGCAGACCGGCCCGCGCCCCGGCGGCGGCTGGCGGGTGTCCGCGACGTTCCCGTGGGAGCGCGAGCCGTGACCGTCACCGTGCTCATCGCCGACGACCAGGAGATGGTCCGCGCCGCGCTGCGGGCGATCCTGGACCGGCGCCCCGGTCTGCAGGTCGTCGGCGAGGCGGCCGACGGCGAGCGGGCCGTGGCGCTCGCCGCCGGACTGCGGCCCGACGTCGTGCTGATGGACGTGCGGATGCCGGGCCTGACCGGGGTCGAAGCGACCCGCCGCATCGTCGGCGGGTGGCCGCACCCACCGCCGGCGCCGAAGGTGCTCGTGCTGACCACGTTCGACCTCGACGAGTATGTGCGGTCGGCGTTGCGGGCCGGTGCGAGCGGGTTCCTGCTGAAGAACGCGTCGCCGGATCAGCTGTGCGACGCGATCAGGGCGGTGGCGGCGGGGGACGCGGTGCTCGCTCCGGCGGTCACCCGCCGCCTCATCGACACCTTCACCGCCGCAGCCGCCGCGCCCGCCGCAGCCGCCGCGCCCGTCGGTGCCGCCGCTTCCGTCGATGGGCTCACCGCTCGTGAGCTGGAGGTCCTCGTGCTGCTCGGGCGAGGGCTGTCCAACGCGCGGATCGCCCGCACGCTGTCGCTGTCGGAGGCGGGGGTGAAGAGCCGCGTCAACCGGATCCTGACCCGGCTCGGCCTGGAGAACCGGACCCAGGCGGCGCTCCTGGCCCGCGAGGCGGGTCTCCTCGACCGACCCGGATGAGTGTCTGCTGTCCCGCCGCGACGAGCCGTTCACCGGCGTACACCTCGAGGCGGCACACGGTGAGCGTCCTGCCGGCGGGAGCTCGGCGGACCGTGCCCGCGCTGCCGTGGGACGGCGCCGGCGGAGATGACGATCCTGGCGGACCTGCTGACGGCGGAGGGCCTCCAGGTGACGCTTTCCCCGATGGAGGCCGTTGCCGAGGTCGCTGAGATCGAATAGTCGGTGGACGGGGGGCGGGCGGCGGCGGTAACGTGTCGTCGACCGTGGTCCGGCCTGAGGGGGTGAGCACCGTGAGCGTTGTAGCGATGTGGGTGCTCCCCATTCCCGTCACGGTCGGGCGACTGCGGTAGGTGCCGCCCGGGAGCGTCCCCTTGGGATCTCCCGAAAGGTGACACCGATGAACACACTCGTCATCACGCGCGTCGCCGAGCGGCAGTGGCATGCCCTCGACGACGACCTCGTGGTCGGCCGCGGCGACGCCTCGCCCCGCCCGGACGGCCGGCTCTTCCTGAGCGTCGATGCCTGGCACGACGACGTCTTCACCCGCCTCGCCGGGGCCATGCTGGCCGCCCTGCCGCGGCCGCTGTACACCGTCGTGGACGAGGCCGACCTCGACCTGCGAACCCGGTGGGTGCAGGCCGGCCTGACCACCCGCCGCCGCGAGTGGGAGTACGTCATGTCGAGCGACGGCGATCGTGCGGCAGCGCCGCCGGGGCTGACGCTCCTGCCCATGGGCACCGCCGAGCTGGGCCCGCTGCGCCACCTGGACCGCACGGTCCGCGCCGGGATCGAGGCCACGACCGGTTGGGACCAGATGCCGGCGGCGGTGCTGTCGCGGCCGCTCGACCCCACCTGTTACGCGGTCGCTGCCGAGGCCGACGCCTACGTGGGCCTGGCCCGCCTGGCGCTGCTGCCGAGGCACACGAGGATCGGCCTCATCGCGGTCCGGTCCGACCGCCGCCGCCGCGGCATCGCCCGCGCTCTGCTCGCGGAGATCCTGGCGGCCACCCACACCCGCGGCGTCGCGACGGTCTCCGCGGACGTGCACGAGGCCAACACCGCGGCCGTCGCCCTCTTCGAGGCCGCCGGCGCGCACCGCACCGGCAGCAACCTCGAGCTGGTGATCCGCTGATGCCCAAGGCAACCGACGGCATCCAGCTCGAGGGCACCGTGCTGGAGTGCCTGCGCGACGCCAAGTTCCGCGTCGAGCTCGCCAACGGCCACATCGTCCTGGCCCACATCAGCGGCAAGATCCGCAAGAACTACATCAAGGTTCTGCCATTCGACCGTGTGCTGGTCGAGCTCAGCCAGTACGACCTGACGAGAGGCCGGATCCTCTTCCGGTACCGCAACTGACCGCCGCCCCGGTCCGGCGGACGTCCGCAGGGACGGCACTGATGACCCGCGGGCCGGGCGGGGTCAGGCTGGGCTGCGACGCGGCAATCGGGTCGCAGCCCAGGGGCGTCGGCATGGTTGTCGCAACTGTTCGGACCACGCTCGCCCGTCACGGAAGCCATCGCACCGATCAGCGGGTCAGAACCGCACCGCGACGTCCGTGCGGTTGCCCGGCGGTGCTATCCAGATGGGTATGGGCATGAGCGCCAGGCAGCGGCAGGAGCTGGATGCGGCGTTCCAGCGGCGGGTCGCGCAGCGGCAGCAGCAGAGCGCCGCCAACTGGCAGCACGCCGTCCAGGTCGGCCAGGGGCTCGGCCTGGGTGAGCCGCTGGGCATCTACCACGCCGAGATCACGCCGCCGCTCGGCACGCGCCGGGTCCTGCTGCTGATCGCGCCGGTCCCGGTCTTCGTGGCCGGCGTGGTGCTGCTCGCCCTGTGGGCGCCCGACGCGGCGGTCCCGGTCCTCGGCGTGTCGCCGGTGCTCGCCGGTGGCTACATCCTCGGGTGCGCGCTCGCGGCGCGGCGCCGCCGGTTCACCCGGTGGCTGTACGGCTACACCGGCGGCCTGGCGGAGGCCGACCCGGAAGGGCCGCCGCGCCCGGTCCGCTGGGACGAGGTGACCGACGTGGTCGACGAGTGGAGCTCGTCCGGCTCGGAGTCCGGCTGGGACTACGACGGGTTCCGACTCACCATCGCCGGCGGCCGGATCCTGCCGGTCACGGCGGGGTACTCCAACGCGCTCGACCCGTACGGGCCGGCCGGTGGCATCATCGCCGCGCTGCTACCGGGCGAGGTCGGCGCCGCGATACCCCGCTTCCCGTCGATCGGCGACCTGATCACCGGCCAGGCCGTGTCCCGGGTCGTGGCCCGGCAGGCCGCCGCCGTCCGCGCCGGCGGCGTCCTCACGCGTGGCGACGTCAGGGTCACCCGCGACGGGATCGGCGGCCCCAAGGACGCCACGCCCACGCCGTGGGCCGCGATCGAGCGGATCGAGCTGCGCCCGGGCCGGGTGAAGGTCCGCCCGTTCACCGGCAGGGCCCGCACGTACGACAACTATCGGGACGGATCCGGATACAGCGTGCTGTGCCGGGTGCTGCTGGAGCTGGGCGTGCAGGCCTCGTTCGAGGCCAGGGGATAGTCCCAACGCGATGTCCCAAAAGCCCGGGACGGCTGCCTCCTGACCGTCGGGTCGCGGCGTTCCTACGGTGAAGCCCTCGACAACCCCGACCCGGAGGTTTCTGATGGCTGCCATGACCCGTTCCACCGCGCTGAAGATCGCGGCCGTGCTCTCCGTGCTGGTGGCGCTGATCGGCATCACCCTGTTCGACCTGCCCAACCTGGTCCTCGGCGCGAGCGGGAGCAAGGACCCGTTCGCCATCGTCGTCGGCAGCTTCGCCTCCGACGTCATCGCGCTCGTCGCCGCGTACGGGGCCTGGCGCGCACAGAAGTGGGGCGCCGTGCTGCTGATCGTCGTCAACGCGTTCTGGGTGGTGCAGGCGGTCGGGTCGCTGCTGTTCGACACCACCGCCGGCGAGTTCGTGTTCGCGTCGGCGATGCTGGTCCACCACGTGGTCGTGATCAGCCTGTGCCTCTGGCGGGAGCGGGTCGTGCATGTGGCGTGAGCGGTGGCTGTACCGCGTCCTCTTCCCGTTCCTGATGCTCTGGTACGTGCTGATCGCCGCCGCACTGGTCGCCGTCGTCACCACGTGGCCGGACCGGCCGATCGCGACGTTCGCCGAGATCCCGTGGTGGTCCCACGTGATCGCGTTCGCCGTCGTGGTCGTGACGTGGTCACCGGTGGCGGCGCACGTCGAACGTGGCGTCCACCAGCTCTCGTACGGTCAGCGCGACAACACCTACGACGTCGCCGGTCGCGTGTACCGGCAGCTGCAGTCCGGCCCGCACCCCGACGAGCTGCTGCCGAGCGTGACGGCGCTGCTGGCCGAGACGCTGTCCCTGCCGTACGTCGAGATCGAGGCCGGCGGGCGGGTCGTCACCGTCCACGGCGCGGTCCCCGACGGCGCCGCCGTCACCGCCATCCCGCTGCGGCACCACCAGGTGACCCTTGGCACGCTGCGGGTGAGCGCCCGCCGCCGCGACTGGCTGTCGGCCGCCGACGTCCGCCTGCTGGAGGACCTGGCCCGGCACGTCGCCGTCACGCTGCACGCGGCCGGGCTCGCGGCGGCGCTGCAGTCCTCCCGCGAGCAGCTGGTGACGGCCCGCGAGGAGGAGCGCCGGCGCATCCGCCGGGACCTGCACGACGGGCTCGCCCCGACGCTCGCCTCGCTCGGCCTGCAGCTCGGCGTCCTGCAGCACACCCTGCGGTCGGACCCGGCGGCGGCCGAGCAGCTGGCGGGGGAGCTGCGCACCGGTGTGCGGCAGGCGACCGGTGAGATCCGGCGGCTGGTGTACGAGCTGCGCCCGCCGATGCTGGACGAGTTCGGCCTGGCTGACGCGCTGCGCAACCTCAACCCCACCGACGGGCTGGCCCGGACCGTGACCGTCCCCTCGCCGATGCCGGCCCTGCCCGCCGCGGTCGAGGTGGCGATCTACCGGATCACCGCCGAGGCACTGCACAACGCGGCCCGGCACGCCGCCGCGACCCACTGCACCGTCGAGCTCACGTTCCCGCCGGACTCCGTCGCGCTCACCGTCACCGACGACGGCCGCGGCCTGCCGGCGTCCTACCTGGCCGGCGTCGGCCATCACTCGATGCGCGAGCGCAGCACGGAGCTGGGTGGCACGATCGACATCGGCCCGGCCGACGGCGGCGGCACCCGGGTCGCCGCCACGTTCCCGATGAGGTCACATGCCTGACCCGATCACCGTCCTGATCGCCGACGACCACCCGATGTTCCGCAAGGGCCTGCGCGCGCTACTGCAGACGATGCCCGGCGTCGAGGTCGTGGCCGAGGCCGCAGACGGCGACGAGGCCATCCGGCTCGCCGAGTCCCTCCGGCCGCGCCTGGTCCTGCTGGACCTGCAGATGCCCGGCGTCGACGGGCTCGCCGCGATCCGCCGCCTCACCGTCCACGACCCGGACCGCCGGATCCTGGTCGTGACGATGTTCGCCGACGACGACTCGGTGTTCGCCGCCCTGCGCGCCGGCGCCCTCGGCTACGTCCTCAAGGACACCGAGGACGAGGAGATGACCCGGGCGATCCTCGCCGTCGCCAACGGCGAGGCCATCTACAGCCCGGCGGTCGCGACCCGCATCATGGCCTTCTTCGCCGGGCGCCCCGCCGAGCCGTTCCCGACCCTCACCGCCAGCGAACGCAACGTGCTGCAGCTCGTCGCCCGCGGCCTGCCCAACGACGCCATCGCCGCGCGTCTCAACCTCAGCGCGAAAACCATCCGCAACTACGTCAGCAACATCTTCACCAAACTCCACGTCGCCAGCCGCGCCGAGGCCATCGTCCGCGCCCGCGACGCCGGCATCGCCTGACTTGTAGGGTCGTGGCCGTGGAGACGGATCGGGTCCGGCAGTCGTACGCGTCCGTCGCGGACCTCTACATCGAGCTGTTCGGCACGAGGCAGCAGGTGCACCCCGACGACCTGGCCTTCATCGGCCGGCACCTGGGAGGTGCCCGTGGCCCGGTCCTCGACCTCGGCTGCGGTCCCGGCCACATCACCGACCACCTGCGCGGCCTCGGCGCCGACGCGACGGGCATCGACCTGGTCCCCGAGTTCATCGCCCACGCCCGGACCTGCTTTCCGGACGGCAGGTACGAGCTCGGATCCCTCGACCGGCTCGACGCCCCCGACCAGTCGGTCGCCGGCATCCTCGCCTGGTACTCGCTGATCCACCTCCCGCCGCAGGACCTGCACGGCGTGCTCACCGAGTTCCGCCGAGCCGTCGCCCCGGCGGGAACGCTCGTGCTCGGCATGTTCGAGGGCCCCGAGGTGGCCGCGTTCGACCACAAGGTGACGACCGCCTACCGGTGGCCGATGGACGAGCTCTCCGAGCGCCTCACCCGGGCCGGGTTCACCGAGGTCGAACGCCTGCCCCGCCCCACCGACCCCCGGCACCGCCCGCACTTCGCCATCGCCGCTACCGCAGGATGACCGGGTTGGTGAGCGCCGCCATGCGATCGCGCCGGCGCCCTCGGGAGGCAGCACGTCGTGGTGTTCGCGGCCGCGGTCGGTGTGGAAGCTGACGCTGCCCTCCGGGACGCCCTGGACCCTGACTTCGACCGTGACCGGCGCGGCGCCGGCGTCCAGCCGCTCACCGATCCCCGCGCTCCGGACACCGGCCCTGGCGGTACATGACAACCGGACCGCAGACGATCCGGCGATCCAGCATCGTCCGGCGCGGATGGCGGCGAGCACGGCGTCCCGGTCGAGCGTGTCGGCCCGCACCACCGTCTGCGGGACGCCGATCTGGTCGCGCAGGTGCACGTCGCTGTTGCCGATCGCCGGCTGCCACCGGCCACTGTGGACACCGTCCGGCAGCGCGCTGCTCCACGATGCCAGCGCGGCCTCGTTGTCGGCGTTCCACGGCAGATCCGAAGCCCACCGCCCGTTCCACACCTCGACCGCGTCGAACTCCCGCATCGGCCGCAGGAACGTGCCGCCGGGATACGGTGCGAACGGATGCGCCACGACCCCCAGCCCGCCGACCCGCTGCACCTGCTCCAGCGCGTCGACGACGTGACCGTCGTCGAGCCCGAGCGCCAGCCAGTGCCCGGTCCCGGTGACGACCTCCTGCCCGAGAACGACCAGCAGATCCCCGGCCGCTTCCCACGCCTCGTGCGCGCCGTCGGCGTTGTGCTCGGTGATGACGATGAAGTCCAGCCCCACCCCACGAGCCGCCTCGACGATCTGCGCCGGGGTGAGCTCACCACCATGCGACCGCAGCGAATGCACATGACAGTCGCCTCGAAACTCCACGGCCACCATTGTGCCGGCCGCGCGGACTCCGGCGCGGACCACGACGGAGGAGCCGAGGCGGCATGAGCGACCCCGACCGGTGGCATTCCCGGGCGATCGACATTCTCGACCGGGTGCCACCGCCGACGATCCGATCCTGATCGACGAGGCCGTCCGGCTGCTGCGTGCCGCCATTGCCTAGCCGACGTAGCGGCGCTGGGCGAGGGCGTGTCGGCCGGCGCGGGCCATGGCGCGCAGGCCGCCGGCGTGGCGGCGTTCGGTCGGCAGCGTTTCGGGCACGGCGACGAGGACGGCCAGCAGCATCGCGGCGCCGAGCCCGGCGACCGTCCAGAACGAGATCCGCCAGTGCGACAGCTGCAGGATGACGGCGCCGAGGAGCGGCCCGACGATCGGCGCGACACCCTCGACCCCGGCGATGATGTTGAGGACGCGGACGAGTTCAGTGCCGGTGGCCAGGTCGACGATGACGGCGCGGCCGATGACCATGGCCCAGCCCACGCAGTAGCGACGCGGACAAGCTCGCCCTGCTCGCGCCCGCCGCCCTCTCCGTCGCCGGCGGCCGCGCGTAGTTCCGTAACGGTCAGGTAACAGGTGCGAACCTTTGGGGCTCGTTTCCGGCGAACTACGGCTCGTTCGCGGCACGTTCACTTGCGATCCCTACGTTGACGCCGCTGATCAGGGATTGCCACGAACGATTGAACTTGCAGGTCGAGAAGGGTCGAACATGAAGATTTCCGCGCGAATGATGCTCGGCGTCGCGACGGCGGCCGTGCTGCTCGCCGGCACCACGGCGTGCTCCTCCGACGACGGCAGCACCACCTCGTCCGGTGCCGGCACGCCGGCCGCCGCGTCCGGGAAGTTCGCCAAGGACTCCGGCACGCTCGTCTTCGGCGTCGTGCCGGACACCGCGGCCACGCAGCAGAACTACAAGCCGCTCGAGGACTACATCGCCAAGATCTCCGGGCTCAAGGTCGAGTACCGGGAGTCCTCGGACTACGCCGCGCTGATCGAGGCCGCGGTCTCCGGCAAGGTCGACATCGCGAGCTTCTCCGGCTTCACGTACGTGACGGCGAAGAAGAACGGCGCGAAGATCACGCCCTTCGCCTCCATCATCACGAAGAAGGGCCAGGAGCCCGGGTACTACTCCGAGGCGATCGTCCCCGAGAACTCGACCATCAGCAAGATCGAGGACTTCAAGGGCAAGAAGGTCTGCTTCGTCAGCCAGACGTCGACGTCGGGCTACCTGTACCCGAGCTACAACCTGCTCAAGGCGGGCGTCGACCCGACCAAGGACGTGACCCCGGTCTTCGCCGGCAAGCACGACGCGTCGGCGCTGAAGGTGTCCCAGGGCTCCGAGTGCGAGGCCGGCTTCGCCGAGGACGTCGCCGTCGAGGCCCAGAAGGGCCTGAAGGTCATCAACAAGACGTTCGTCGTCGGCGCGCCGATGACCCTCGCCGACGGCCTGCCGGCCGACCTCAAGCAGAAGCTGATCTCGGGCCTGCAGAACGTCACGATCGAGCAGATCCAGGCCGCGGGCGTCGCCGGCGCGGACAGCGACGCCTTCAAGAAGACCTTCTACGCGCTCGCGCCGGTCGACGACAGCAAGTACGACATCATCCGGGATCTGTGCACGCAGACCAAGGCCGCGGCCTGCGGTAAATGAGGTAGACGATGACTGTCAGCGACACGCCCGCGGTCGAGGTGCACGGGCTCAGCAAGACCTATGGGCAGGTCACCGCGCTGCGGGACGTGTCGCTGACGGTCACCCGCGGTGAGATCGTCGTCCTGCTCGGGCTGTCCGGCTCGGGCAAGACGACCCTCCTGCGGCACATGAACGGGCTGGAGACGCCGACCACCGGCGACATCAGCGTCCTCGGCGAGGACCTCACCCGCCTGCGCGGCCGTGAGCTGCGCCGGCTGCGCGGCCGCATCGGCATGGTCTTCCAGCAGTTCCATCTGGTGGGCCGGCTGACGGTCCTGGAGAACGTCCTCACCGGCGCGCTCGCCGGCCTGCGCGGCCCGCGGATCGGCATCGCGTCCTATCCGCGGGAGCAGCGCCGGCTGGCACTCACCCAGCTCGACCGGGTCGGCCTGCTGGACAAGGCGTACCAGCGGGCGGACACGCTCTCCGGCGGCCAGCAGCAGCGGGTCGCGATCGCCCGGGCGCTGATGCAGCGGCCCGAGATCCTGCTCGCCGACGAGCCGGTCGCGTCGCTGGACCCGGAGTCCAGCGACCAGGTGATGGCGCTGCTGCGCGACATCGCCGCGGAGGACAGGCTGACGGTGGTCTGCAGCCTGCACCAGGTCGAGCTCGCGCTCGTCTGGGGGCAGCGCATCGTGGGCATGCGCAGCGGCGGCGTCGTGCTCGACACGCCGGCCGCCGGCCTGACCCGCGAGACGGCGATGCGCATCTACGGCCGGATGACGGCGTCGCTGGCGGAGGTGCAGTGAGCGCCCCCGAGATGCCCACTGTCGACCTGGAGCGGGTCGTCAGGCGCCCGCCGCCGGCCCCGTCCAAGCTCGTCGCGGCCGGGCTGCTGTTCGCGGTGTTCGCATTCGCGGTCTGGTCGCTCAGCGAGATCGGGTTCACCGCCGAGGCGTTCACCGAGAGCGCCGACAAGGTCGGTCCGTTCCTGGACCGGATGCTGCCGCTGGAGTTCCCCCCGGCGGCGGAGCTGTGGCGTTCGATCGGCGTCACCCTCGGCGTCGTGCTCTGCGGCACCGTGCTGTCGGCGCTGCTGTCGCTACCGATCGCGTACGTCTCGGCCCGCAACACCAGCCCGGCGCCGTGGCTCGTGCCGATCGGCCGCGCGATCGGCGTCGTGGCCCGGGCCGTGCCGGACGTCGTCCTCGCGATGCTGTTCGTGCTGCTGTTCACGCTCGGGTCGCTGCCGGGCATCCTCGCCATCGCCCTGCACTCGATCGGCATGATCTCCAAGCTCTTCGCCGACGCCATCGAGCAGATCGACGAGGGCCCGCGGCAGGCGATCCGCGCGACCGGCGCGTCCCGGGCACAGGAGTTCTGGTCCGGCGTCTTCCCGCAGGTGCTGCCGTCGTGGATCGCGACCACGCTGCATCGCAGTGACATCAACCTGCGCGGCTCGGTCCTGCTCGGGTACGCCGGCATCATCGGCCTCGGCTACGACCTGCGCATCGCGCTGGAGTCGCTGAACTACCACTCGGCGATGGCGTTCGCGCTGGTCATCTTCTCCCTGTGCGTGCTGTTCGAGATCGTGTCGACGGTGATCCGGGCCCAGCTGCTCGGCGCGGCGCCGACCGGGCGCAGCCTCGGCTCCCGCATCGCCCGCCGCCTGCCCCGCCCGGCCGGCACCGGTACATCCCTCGCCGGGCCCGCTGAAGGGGACCGTGCGGCGGCCGTCCGAGCCGCGATGCGCCGCCCCTGGAACGGCGACCGCGTCAAATCCACGGCGGCGCTCGTCGCGACGGTCGTGGTCGTCGTGGCCGCGGTCATCGGGTCGGAGGCGAAGTGGCTGGACCTGTTCAGCTTCTGGGGCCAGATCCCGTTCCTCGTCGAGCGGACGTGGCCGCCGTCGATCGAGCCGCGCACCTGGACGAACGTCTTCGACGCCCTGCTCGTCACCCTGGAGATCGCGGCGGCGGCGACCCTGATCAGCGCCGTGCTCTCGCTGATCATCGGGCCACTCGCGGCCCGCAACGCGGCGCCCAACGGCGTCGTCCGCGCGGTCGCCCGGCTGTTCCTGCTGATCATCCGCTCGATCCCGGAGCTCATCCTGGCCATCGTGCTGATCATCATCACCGGGCTCGGTCCGCAGGCCGGCACCATCGCCCTCGCGGTCGTCGGCGTCGGCCTGCTCGGCAAGCTCATCGCCGACTCCCTCGAAGAGGCGGCGCTCGGCCCGCAGGTCGCCGTCCGCTCCGTCGGCGCGACCCGGACGCAGGTGTTCTTCTCCTCGACCGCGCGGCTGAGCGTGCCCGCGTTCGTCGGGCACACGCTGTACCTGTTCGACTCGAACATCCGCTCGGCGACGGTGCTCGGCATCGTCGCGGCCGGCGGCATCGGCTACTACCTGGTCGACGCCACCCGGGTGTCCCGCTACGACCAGGTCACCGCGTTCGTCATCATCCTCGTGGCCGTCGTGCTCGTCATCGAGGCGATCTCCGCCGTCATCCGCCGGGCGCTGCGGTGAGCGGCGGCACTGCGCAGGACGGCACCGGCGCCTACGACCTGGCCGTCGTCGGCGCCGGGATCGTCGGGCTCGGCCACGCCGCCGCCGCGCACGAGCGGGGCCTGCGGGTGGTCGTCGTCGAGCGGGCCACCGGCGTCCACGGGGCGAGCGTGCGCAACTTCGGGCACGCCTGCATCACGGCGCAGACCGGTCAGGCGCGCGAATACGCGGAGCGGTCCCGGGAGCTGTGGCTGCGCTACGCGCGGCGGGCCGGCTTCTGGGCCAGCGAGTCCGGGACCGTCGTCGTCGCCCGGGCCGCCGACGAACTGGCCGTCCTGGAGCAGTGGCGCGACACCGAGCCGGGCATCACCATGCTGCGCCCGGCCGAGGTGACCGACCGGGCGCCGGTGACGGGCGCGGTCGGCGGCGGCTGGCTGCCCCGGGACCTGCAGGTCGACCCGCGGCAGGCGGCACCCGCACTGGCCCGGCACCTGGCCGACGCCGGTGTCGGCTTCCGGTGGCGGACCTCGGCGCTCGGCGTCGACGGCGGCGTGCTGCACACGTCGCGCGGCCCGATCCGCGCCGCCGCCGTCGTCGTCGCGGTCGGCCACGACGTCGACCAGCTCTACCCGGACGTCGCCGAGGCGGCCGAAGTGGTGAGGTGCGGCCTGGACATGCTCCTCGTCGCACCGGCCGCCCTGCCGGCGCCGCTGCGCGCCCCGCTCATGACGGGCTGGTCGCTGCTGCGGTACTCCGGCAGCAACGCCACCCCGGCCGCCGCCGCCCTGCGCGAGCGGCTCCGCGCCGAACGCCCCGACCTGTACGCCCTGGACCTCAACCAGATGTACACCCAACGCCCCGACGGGACGCTCGTCGTCGGCGACACGCACTACCGCGGCAGCGCGATCGCACCGTTCCAGGCGGAGTCGTCGTTCGACGCGCTGGCCGGCGTCACCCGCGAGCTGTTCGGCGTGGACCGGCTGCCGGTCCTGCAGCGGTGGCAGGGCGTCTACGCGTCGGCGCCGCAGGAGTTCCTCGTCGCCGCGCCGGCGGACGGGGTGCGGGTCGTGTCGGTCACCACCGGCATCGGCATGACCACCGGCCTCGGCCTCGGCGACGCGATCATCGCCGACCTCTTCTCCTAGACAGGACGTTTGAACATGCGATTCGAGACCGTGGTGCTGGACCTCGCCGGGACGACCGTCGTCGACGACGGCCTGGTCGAGCAGGCGTTCGAGCGGGCCTTCGAGCGGGTGCTGCCCGGCGACCCGGGCCGCGACGCCGCCCTGGAGCACGTCCGGGTGACCATGGGCCAGTCCAAGATCGAGGTCTTCCGGGCCATCGCCGACGAGGCGACGGCGCAGCGGCTCAACCAGGCCTTCGAGGACGCATACGGCCAACTCGTCGACGAGGGCCGGTGCGAGCCCGTCCCCGGCGCCGAGCAGACGGTCCGCGAACTGCGCGAACGCGGCCTGCACTTCGTCTTCACCACCGGCTTCGGCCGGGCCACCGCCGACGCCGTCGTCGCCGCCCTCGGCTGGCGCGACCTGGCCGACGCGGTGCTCACCCCCGCCGACGCGGGCCGCGGCCGCCCGGCGCCCGACCTGCCGCTGACCGCGCTGCTGCGCACCGGGGCCCGCTCCGTCGGCGCCCTGGTCGTCGTCGGCGACACCGAGTCCGACGCCGCGTCAGGTGCCGCCGCCGGTGCCGGTCTCGTCGTCGGCGTCCTGACCGGCGGCCGCCCCTCGTCGGCGCTGCTGGCCGCCGGCGCGCACGCCGTCCTCGGCAGCGTCGTCGAGCTCCCGGCGCTCATCGACGCCCAGCACTGACGTGTCCGTCCGGTACGCGCGCTGGGACGGCGTCGGCTCGCCGTTCCAGCTCGTCACCACCGACGTCCCTGCCGACCTGTCCGCGGGGGAGGTGCTGGTCCGGGTCGAGCTGGCCACGATCTGCGGCAGCGACCTGCACACCGTCGCCGGCCACCGCCCCGCCCCGACACCGACCGTCCTCGGCCACGAGCAGGTCGGCCGCGTCGTCGCCACGGGACCCGGTGCGCCGGTCCGGGTCGGCGACCGGGTCGTGTGGTCGGTGACGGTCTCGTGCGGCGTCTGCTCCCGCTGTACCGGCGGCATCGAGCAGAAATGCGAACGGCTGCGCAAGTTCGGCCACGAGTCGCTGCTGGACGGCTGGACGCTGAGCGGCGGGTTCGCCACCCATGCGGTGCTGCCCGCCGGGACGACGATCGTGCCCGTCCCGGAGGACCTGCCCGCCGTCGTGGCGGCGCCGGCGTCGTGCGCGACCGCGACGGTCGCCGCGATGCTGGCCGCCGTGCCGCCCCTGGCCGGCCGCCGCGTCCTCGTCACCGGCGCCGGCTTGCTCGGCGTCACCGCGGCCGCGATGGCCTCCTCGGCCGGCGCCGAGGTCACGGTCTGCGACCCGTCCCCCGCCCGGCGCGCACTGGCGCTCCGCTTCGGCGCTGTTTCCTCTGCGCTGCCGACCGGCGTCGACGTCGCCTTCGAACTGTCCGGCGCCGCGACCGCGGTCGAAACCTGCCTGTCCGCCCTGGACGTCGGCGGCCACGCCGTCCTCGCCGGCTCGGTCTCCCCGGGCCCGGCGGTCACGGTCTCGCCGGAGCGGATCGTACGGAACCTGCTGACCGTCACCGGCGTGCACAACTACCGCCCCGAGCACCTCCATCAGGCCGTCGCGTTCCTGACCGCCGCCCACGACCGGTTCCCGTTCGCGGACCTCGTCGGCGACCACTTCGGCCTCGCCGACCTCGACCGCGCGTTCGGGTCGGCGGCCCACTCGTCGGCGCTGCGCCAGGCGGTCGACCCGTCGTAGACCTCGCACGGCGGCGGGCCCTCGTTCGCCGAGTCCGAACGCATGGCCTGCCCGTCGTGCTCCCGTCCGGGTCACCGGGGGAGGAGCCGCTCCACGGTGGTCAGGGGCAGGGCGGTGAAACCGGCTTCGGCGGCCCGTGCGTAGGTGCCGCTGCCGGGGATCTCCGTCAGCGGGCCGTGGAACGGTGTGCCCCCGGCCGACCGTACGTCCCAGCAACCACCGGAGATGCCGAAGATCACCTGCTGGTCCACGACCGGCGACTGGATGACCGTCACGCCGAGGGGAGAGTTCACCGCCGCCTGCGGGAACACGAACCCGAACAGGGCGCCGCCGGGCCCCCAGAGCGGCCCCGGGTTGCCCCACGCGATGTTGTCGCGTTTCCCCCGCGGCCCCTGCGGTGTGTCGACCCATACCTCGGTGCCGTCGGGGATGGCCGGTCCGGCGAGGGTACGCACAGCGGTCAGCGTCATCTCGTGGTGGTACGGGCCGTCGGGGCCGATCCGCCCGGTCAGCCTGCCGCCGGCCACGACGACCGACGCCCCGAGCTCGAGCACCTGCCGCATCCGGTCGTCCAGCGGCATGGGGATGCACGCGTCCGCGGCGGCCATCGGCGCATCGCCGTCCGGCCTCCCGCGCGTGGCGAACCAGCCGATCGGCACCAGCAGGACGGCCACGACCACGGCGGCCGAGACGGCGATACGCCGCCGGCCGCGGGTGCGGCGCTTCGCGCGCAGCAGCCTGAGGACCGCGTCCGGGTCGGCGTCATCCTGCGTGGGTGCGGCCCGCAGCTGAGGTACTTCCATGTCAGGCCCTTCCTCGTCGGCTGCCGTCAGCCGCACCGCCGACCGCGCGTGCGATCGGCCCGTTCCAGCATCGGCGGGGCCGCGGTCACACACCGTCGTGCCAGGAATGCCACAGGGCGGCGTAGGGGCCGCCGGCCGCGACCAGCGCGTCGTGGGTGCCGAGCTCGATGATCCGGCCGTCGTCCATGACCGCGACCCGGTCCGCGTCGTGGGCGGTCTGCAGGCGGTGGGCGATCGCGATGACCGTGCGCTCGTGCAGGACGGCGGCCAGGGCCCGTTCCGCGGTGCGGGCGGCCGTCGGGTCCAGCAGCGCCGTCGCCTCGTCCAGGATGACGGTGTGCGGGTCCGCCAGCACCACCCGGGCCAACGCGACCTGTTGTGCCTGGGCGCCGTCGAGCGGGTGCTGGGCCAGGTCGCGGTCCAGGTCGTCGGCCCAGTCGGCGCCGACGGTCTTCAGTGCCTCGCGGAGGTCCTCGTCGGGGGCGGGCACGATCAGGTTGTCGCGCAGGGACTCGCGGAAGACGTGGTGCTCCTGCGTGACGAGCACGACCTGGCGGCGCAGCTCGTCCGGCGGCAGCGAGGCGATCGGCACGCCGCCGACGGTCACCGTGCCCGCGGTCGGCCGGTCGACGCCGGCGATGAGCATGCCCAGCGTCGATTTCCCGGCGCCGGAGAGCCCGACGATCGCGAGCCGCTCGCCGGGGCGGATCGTCAGGTCGACGTCGTGCAGGACGTCATCGCCGCGTTGGTACGCGTACCGCACGCCACGCACCTCGATGCGGTCGTCCTCCGGCGCGCCTGAATGTGCGGAGTCGGACGGCGGGATCGCGGCGAGGCCCTCGACGCGGGCGAAGGAGGCGCCGCTGCTCTGCAGCTGCTCGATCCAGATCAGGATGCTGTCGAGCGGGCCGACCAGCTGCCGCAGGAAGAGCACGGCAGCCACGACGGTGCCGAGGCTGACCCGGCCGTCGATGTACAGCATGCCGCCGAGCAGCAGCACCAGCACGCCGGGCACCGCGTACGACGTCTCCACGACGGGGAAGAACACGGTCCGCAGCGCGAGGGTGGCCATGCGGGTGCGGCGGGTCTCGGTGATCGCGGCGTGTCCGGCGGCGAGGCGGCGGTCCCGCAGGGCGAAGGCCTCGATCGTGCGGGCGCCGGTGGTCGTCGCCGTCAGTTCGTCGGCGAGGACCGAGTTCGCGGCACCCTCGGCGAGGTACGCGGTCCGCGCCCGCCGCAGGTACCACCTGGTCACGAACCAGATGCCGGACAGGCCGAGGACGCCGACCGCACCGAGCAGCGGGTTCAGCAGTACCACCGCGGAGCCGATGAACACGATCTGCACCGCGCCGATCGCCATGCTGGGCAGGACGTCGCGGAGCGTGGACGCGACGGCGTCGACGTCGGTGGTGCCGCGCGCGGTGAGGTCACCGGCGGGCACGCGTTCGACGACGGCGGCCGGCAGGGCGAGGGCACGCCCGAGGAAGTCCTCGCGGATGCGGCACGCGGTGCGTTCGCCGAACCGGTACGCGATGCCGAGGGCGAGCCGGGTGAGCAGCGTCTGCGCGACGGCGCACGCGATGACGGCGAGGGCCAGCCGGTCGATCTGCCCGCCGCCGACGGCGACGGTGTCGATGATCCGGCCCACCAGCCATGGTGCGCCGAGGCCGGCGACGGCGGCGAGCGAGTTGAGCGCGAGGACCGCGGCGACGGACCGGCGGTCGGCGGCGAGCAGCCGGAGCGCGGCCCGCCCGACCAGGCGCTGGTCCGCGATGGGAAGCGCACTCATGCGTCCTCCCCGAACGCCCTCGTGACCAGCGCCCGGTAGCCGGGTTGCTCGGCCAGCAGCGCCCGGTGCGTACCGGTCGCGGCGACGTGACCGTCGACGAGGTAGTGCACGACGCGTCGGCGTGGTCGAGCAGGACCGGCGACGTGGTGGCCACGACGGTGCCGCGGCCGGCCCGGGCGGCGGTGAACCGCTCCGCGATCGCCGCCTCGGTGTGTGCGTCGACCGCCGACGTCGGCTCGACGACCAGCAGCAGCTCCGGGTCGGCGTGGACGGCACGGGCGAGCCGGACCCGCTGCCGCTGCCCGCCGGACAGGTTCCGCCCGCCCCACTCCACGGGCCGGCCGAGGTCGGCGGCCACGTCGTGCGCGACGGCGGTGCGGATCGCGGTGGCGACCAGGTCGTCGTCGGGGTCGTGCGGTCCGGCGACGACGTCGCGCAGCGGCCCGGCGAAGAGGTCCGCGTCGTGCTCGGCGACGAGGATCCGGGCCCGCACCTCGTCCCGCGCGATCTCCGAGAGCCGTTGCCCGTCCCAGGTCGCGGCGGTCCGCCCGTACCGGCCGAGCCTGTCGATCACCGCGGCGGCCTCCTCGGGGCGTGCCCCGGCGAGCGCGGTCATCCGGCCCGGCTCGACGACGACCCCGGAGTCCGGGTCGTGCAGGACGGCCGGTCCGGCGGGCGCGGCGGCACCGGCGGGATCCTCGGCCGGCAGCCGCAGGAAGTCGACGACCCGCCGCGCGGCGACCAGTCCCCGCGTGACGTCGAACCCGCAGAAGATCAGCATGTCGACGGGCACGACGAGCATCGCGGTGTACCCGTAGACCGCGACGAGCTCCCCGACGGTGAGGTCCCCGGCGGCGGCCTGCCGCGCGGCCAGCCAGACGACCACTGCGAGGAACACCGTGGGCAGCCCGCCGCCGAGCGCCCCGATCCAGCTCGACGGGCCGCCGACCCGGTAGCCCTGGTCCCGCAGGTCCTGTGATTCGCGCCGGTACCGGCCGAGGTAGGTCTCCTTGCCGCCGAGCCCGTTGAGGATGCGCAACCCGCCGAGCACGTCGACGAGCCGCGCGTTGAGGTCGCCCTGGCGGTCGCGGTAGCGCAGCCCGGCCCGCTGGGTGCGGCGCAGCAGCGGACCGACGATCAGCACGAGCACCGGCACCCCGGCCAGCACGACCACCGCGAGCGTCGCCGACGTGCGCGACAACAGGACCGCGACCACCGCATACGCCAGCATCGAGGCCACCCCGACACCGCCGACGTTCATCGCCCGCCCGATCGTCCACACGTCGGAGATCCCGATGGTTACGATCTCACCGGCGGTGACCTGCCGGGGCAGCGCCGCCCCGAGCCGCGTCGCGTGCGTCATGACCAGGTCGGCGGTGTGCAGCGCGGCGCTCATCCGCAGCTTCGTCATGCTCCTGTGCCGCATGATCCCCAGCGCGGCGGTCGCCACCCCGACGACCAGCACCGCCCCCGCCCAGCCGGCGAGCGCCCCGGGCCGCCGCGACTGCAGCCCCCGGTCGATCGCCTGCGAGAAAAGGAACGGCGTGAACGCCATGCTCATGTACCACAGCGACCCGAACATCGCTCCGAGCGTGACCCTCCCCCTGACCTGCCACCCCAGCCACATCAGATATCGACCAGCGCCCCGTGTCTGCACGCTCCCATGCTGCCTCGAATCCCGCCCGGCGGTCGCCCCCATTTCGCCTGTCCGGGCTCAGCCGAGCGCGAACCGCCCGGGGTCCGCAGGTGCTCAGCTCGTGCTGAGCGCGATCGTGCTCGGCGAGCCGGCCGTGGACCTGCGGGCCGAGCTGGTCGCGCTGGTGGCGCAGGAGCCCGGCTGCGGCGACCTGCCCGCCGGCGTCATCCTGCACAGCCTGCTCGGACTGCGGTCCGACTGACGGCACCGGGCTGCGTGCCGGTGCGGGGCTGGCGGTGCGGGGCTGGCGGTGCGGGCTACCGGGCCGGGATGCGGGCGGAGCGGGGGGCGGGCCGCAGCGGGCGACCGGTGCGGAACACGGCGAGGGGGGACTCGTCCGGGGCGAGGTCCAGCGTCGCGGCGAGCGCCGTGCCGGTGGCGGTGCAGTCCAGGAGCTGGCTCAGCGGGTGGACGGCGAGGCCGCGCTCCGACAGGGCGAGCCACACGCGGACCAGGGCACGGCCGTGTTCGATGACCGACTCCGGGGTGACGGCGCTGCCGACCAGGACGAGGACGCTGCCGTCGTACCGCAGCAGGCCCTTCGACGCGGCGGCCAGCAGCGCCGGGGTGCCGAGGTGGCGGGTGACGCGGTAGGCGCGCGGGGCGATCATCGCGGCCAGGCCGGCGGCCTCGACGCGGGACATGGCCATGGCCTTGTCGGTGAGGCCGTCCAGGGCGTACCGCGGATGCCGCGGCGACAGGCGCATCCACTCGCGGAGCTCGGCGACGACCTCGGGGGTGCCGAACATCCAGCGGTCCGCCGACGCCAGCGGGCCGACGAGGGAGCGGCTGGGGACCTGGCGCAGGTCGGCGCCGAGCGCGGTCAGGGCGGTGAGGGTCCCGGCGTCGAGCACGCCCGGTGCGTAGCCGCCGCGGGCGCAGCCGCGCTGCCGCACCGACGCGAGGGTGAACGGGGTGTCGTAGACGGCCGGGGCAGGGACGAGCCGGGCGGCGCGCAGCGAGGCCTGGTCCACGGCGACATCACAGGAGACCGGCAGGCCCGCGCCGGCGGCGACGATCAGGCAGGTCTCGATGAAGGCGCCCAGCGACAGGAACAGGTCGCGGCGCGTCGGGTCCGAGTCCGGCAGCGACCGCGCCGGGTCCCAGTGCACGCGGATGTCGTCGTCGCCGTACCGCAGCGTCCAGGGCTGCGTGTTGTGCGCGCTCGGCGCACGGCGGCAGTCGTCCTCCAGGGCACGGAACTCGGTGACCCAGCTCATCCGGCGATGCCCCGTTCGTAGAAGGTGTAGCCGTGCAGCGGGCGGCCGCCGAGGCGGACGTACTGCGCCGCCGACGCGGGGTTGTCGCGTTCCACGTACGTGCTGCGCAGGGTCCGGTATCCGCCGGCGCGCAGCCCGCGGTGCAGCTCCCGGGACAGCAGCGTGAGATAGCCGCGGCCCTGCTCGCCGGGGACGGTGCCCTTGATGATGAGCACGGCGTCGCGGCGGTAGCGGCGGCGGGTGGCGAGCAGGCGGAGCTGGTTGAGCACGCCGAGCCGGCCGCCGACCTTCATGAAGAACTCGGACACGTCGGGGACGGTGACGACGAACGCGACCGGCCGGCCGTCCTTCTCCAGCCACAGCAGCAGCGCCTCGTCGAGGAGATACGCGAGTCCGTCGGTCTGCGCGGCGAGCTCGCCGGCGGAGATCTCGGTGTAGTAGCCGAGCTGCGCGAAGGACGCGTTGAGCATCTCCCGCAGGATCGGCAGCTGCGCGGCGAACCGGCGCCGGGACCCGTGCCGCACGACGAGCTTCTCGGCCGCGATACGAGCGTCGTCGAACGGGAAGTCCACAGTGGATGGCACGTCGCAGATCCACGTGTCGGCCTCGAACCGGCGCGTGAAGCCGTGCTGCTCGTACGCGGCGGGATAAGACGCGGGGTTCCAGGCCGAGTCGATGAACCCGCGCTCGGAGAAGCCGGACGTGATGACCCCGCCGGTCTGGTTGGGCAGCAGGCCGACCGGCCCGAACAGCACCTCCGTGTCACGGCCGCGGCTCGCGGCGAACTCGAACACCGCGGCCGCGGCCGCCGGGGAGGCGAACTCGGTGAGGCCGAACAGTTGGTGCCGCCGGCCGAGCTTCGCGTCGAAGACGGCGCTGCGGTGCAGGCAGGTCCGCCCGACCACGGCACCGGACGCGTCGCGGGCCAGGAACAGTTCGACGTCCTTGAACCCGGCGATGACCGAGTCGGCGAGCGGCACGTACCTGTCCCGCGGGTGCAGCCGCAACGGCAGGTCGCAGAAGGCGCGCAGCCCGGCCCGGTCCGTCACCGGTGCGATGTGGACGGTCACGACGAGGGCGCCCTGTGCACGGACGGGCCCTCGGTCTCCCGCGACAGCGGCGTGTACGAGTCGATGTGTGCCATCGTGTTGCCCTCCGCCCGCCACACGCCGTTGGTGTAGCCGCTGTCCTCGGCGTTGTAGAGCCGGATGTAGCCGCCGGTCGCGTTGCGGGTGCCGTTGTCGGTGATCCAGCACATGAGGTCGCGGTGGTGCTTGGTCCGCGCGAACTGCAGCAGCGCGTCCCGGTCGCGGAAGAACGCGATCGTGCCGAGCGTGAAGGGCCACTGCCAGTAGACGGTGTGCCAGCAGTACCCGGGCAGCCGCTTCATCTGGCGCACCATCTTGTACCAGGTGAAGGACAGGATGAAGATGGAGTGCGGTCCGCGGTAGCGGGTGGCGCCGACGAACATCGCGGTCGCCTGCCCGACCGGCGGCACCTTCGAGAAGTCGGTCGTCCTCATGCGGCGGCACTCCTTGCCAGATAGACGTTCTTGATCTTTCCGTTGCTGGCCGCGAACGGGCCGTCGCCGTAGTCGTGGACGCGGACGCGCACGTCGGCGGCGGTCGGGTCCTCGGCGAGGGACTCGGCGAAGTCGCGGCTCACCTCGGCGAGGTAGCGGACCAGCCCGCGCCGGCACACGTCGGCGAGCGCTTCCGTGGAGGACAGCTGTACCGCTTCGCGGAGCTGCACGTGCACGACCGGGCGGCTCTCCAGGTCGGCGGTCTCCTCCAGGGTCAGGCAGAAGCCCTGGATCTGGTGCGCGTGAGGGTTGCCGTCGTACAGGCCGTTCTCGACGTCCTGCGGGTAGATGTTCGCGCCCATGTAGGAGATCGTGCTGTCCTTGCGCCCGTACAGGAACAGCAGCGGCAACCGCATCCGGTCGCCCTCGAACGCCCGCTTCGCCTCCTGCGCCGCGGCCGGGTCGGTGCGCACGATCGCCATCAGGTCGTCGTAGGACAGCAGCTTGCCCTCGTCGCCGATGTTGTACCGCACCTTCGGGTTGAGCACGGCCGTGGTGTTGATGGTGCAGAGGATCTCGCTGTCCTGCGTCGTCTCCAGGTAGGTCTCGAGCGGGTTGTACTGGAAGATCATCGGCAGCCGGTGCTCGTCGGGTCCGAGCAGCGCGTTGCGGAGCCGCTGGTCGGTGCGCAGGCGGCGGCGCAGCCACACGGTCAGGTCGGTCTCGCCGCCCATACCGATCGTCAGGTCGCTGGCGCCGTAACCGGAGCGGACCTTCGTGAAGCGCTGCTCCAGGTAGTCGCGCAGCGCCTCGGTCATGCCCTCGCCGCCGACCAGCGCGCTCAGCTTGTACGGCGCCCAGTCGAACCCGATCGAGTCCAGCTTGTCCAGCAGGTGCTTCAGGAACGGCGGGTACGCGGTGATGATGTAGTCGAACCCGGGCCCGAAGTGCCGCAGCGTGTCGATGATCTTGTCGAGGTCCGGGCCGGTGTTCTTCACCATCGCGACCCGGGCCATGGCGATGCCCGTGTTCGTGCCGGTCGCCCACGCGCCCATCGAGTAGGCGTTGATCACGAAGCGGCGCTGCGACGGGTAGACGAGCGTCGTGTAACCGGCGAGGTTCTTGTGCACCGTGCGCAGTTCCTTGCGGCTGCGGATCCAGTTGTACGGCTGCCCGGACGAGCCCGACGACTCGTCGACGACACTGCCGTTGATCTCGATCCTGCCGTGCCAGCAGCGCTGCTCCTCCGTGTAGGCCTTCACGTAGGTCAGCTTCGCGGTCGGCGGGTAGGACGTCAGGTCGAACCAGCGGAACCGCCAGCCGTTGCGGGCCAGGAAGTCACCGTACGCGGGCACGTCGATCGCGGCGAACTGGCACGTCATCCACGCGTGCAGGCGCGCGAACCGGGCCATCCACGGCCGGTAGTTGCGGGCCATCAGCCGCCACACCGCCGGATGCACCCGGTAGATCGCGTACAGCCAGGTCAGTCCCCAGCTGCTGACCCGAAGCACCCATTGCCGCACGAACGTCACGACAGGTTCCCTTCCTCCTCGACCGTCCCATCCTCGGCTCCCGCCCCGCCCGGGCGCCTGAGCCGTCGTACTCGCATCCGGGTAAGTATTGTTTGCACATGGCCGGGACACTCATGACCGGAGCGACGATCTGGGCCGGCCCGACCTGCACCCCGCAGCCTGGCTGGCTGCTGGTCACCGGCGGCACGATCACCGCCACCGGTGCGCAGGACACGCCGGCACCGCCGGCCGCCACCATGATCGACCTCGCAGGTTGCCACATCCTGCCCGGGTTCGTCGACACTCACCTGCACGCGGGCGTTGTCGGTTGGCAGACTCTCGGCGTCGACGGCACCGCCTGGACCGACCTGCGCCAGGCGCTCGCCGCGATCGGCGCCGCCGCACGGGCCTCCCCGGACGCGCCGTGGCTGCTGGTCTGGAACGCGCGGCCGTTCCGGTGGCCGCAGCGCCGCCTGCCGACCGCCGCCGAGCTCGACACGGTCGCGCCCGGCCGTCAGATACTGGTCAGCGGCGTCGACGTCCACCGCGGCGCGGTCTCCACGCAGGCGCTTCGCGCCCTCGGCATCACGACGCTGCGCGCCCGGGCGGGTGACGTCACCCGCGACCGGCGGGGCCGGCCGACCGGTGAGATCTGGGAGCAGGCGTACGGCGAGGCCCTGGCCCGAGCCCTGGCGTCCGCTCCCGGCGACCCTGCCGCGTTGACCCGGCTGGCGCTGGACCGGTGCCTGTCGCTCGGCATCACGCACGCGCACGAGGCCTACGTGGCGCCGCAGCATCACGAGCGGATGCTGCGCCTGGCGGCCGCCGAGGCCCCCCGGCTGTCGTGGGCCGTCGGTGCCGCCGCCGGGCTGCTGAGCCCCCTGGAGGGACCGGCGGCGGCGCCCGACGGCGACTACGGGGCGAGCGGGCGGGAGGCGAAGCTGTTCCTCGACGGCGGCGACCGGTGCGCGGTGTGCCTGCCGGCCCGCGCGCTCGGCCGGCTCACGTGGCAGGCCGTGCGGGAGACCGTCACGGCCCGGCACCCGGGTCCGCTGCGCGACGCGTTGCGGCGGAAGTCGGCGGTGCACGGGAAGCAGCTGCACCTGGAGTATCTGCGCTACACGGACCGCGAGCTCGCCGACCTCCTGGAACGCTATCTCGCCGCGGGACTGCGGCCACGCATGCACGCCCTCGGGAACCTCGCGGTCCGTCAGGCGGCTTCGGCGTTGCGTGCCGTGGGTGCTGCTCCGGGTTCGGCCGTCATCGACCACCTTGTGCTCCTCGACGCCTCGACCGTCGACCTGGTGGCGGCGAGCGGGGCGTGGGCGACGTTCCAGCCGGGGTTCCTCACCACCTTCGGCCCGCAGATCGTCGACGGCGGCACCGACCGCTTCCTGACCGTGCTGGGCGGCCGGCGGCTCCTGGACGCGGGCGTCCCGCTGACCCTGGCCTCCGACCACCCGGCCGGACCCCTCGACCCGCTCGGCAACCTGCGGCACGCCGTGCACCGCACGATCCAGCCCGGACAGGCGCTCACCCCGTCGGAGGCCGTCCGGGCCCTGACGGTGACGGCGGCCGCGTCGCTCGGCGCCCCTGGTGCCGGCGGGCTGGCGCCGGGGGAGACCGCCGACCTGGCGATCTGCGACGGCGACCCGTTCCGTGCGGGCACCCGCGTCACGCAGACCTGGATCGCCGGGCGCCGGGTCTGGCCCGCCGCCGTTTAGCGCGCCCCTTCCTGCGCCGGTCGGCCTCGCGGACGCCGACCTCAGCCATCGGGCCTGGTCATGACGCCGGCCTCAGCCGTCGGGCCTGATGACGCCGACTTCAGCCGTCGTGGCCTGATCATGACGCTGAGCTCAGCCGTCGCGGCCTGATCATGGAGGGCTCAGGCGCCGGCTGTGGTGCCGATGAAGCCGCCCGACTGCCGGGACCATAGGTCCGCGTACAGGCCGCCGCGGTCGAGGAGCTCGGCGTGGGTGCCCTGCTCGACGATCCGGCCGGCGTCGAGGACCACGATGCGGTCCATGCGGGCGATCGTGGACAGGCGGTGCGCGATCGCGATCACCGTCCGGCCCTGCATCACCTCGCCGAGCGTGTCGTGGATGGCGGCCTCCGCCTCGGAGTCGAGCGCGGACGTGGCCTCGTCGAGGACCAGGATCGGCGCGTCGCGGTGGAACGCGCGGGCGAGGGCGACCCGCTGCCGCTGACCGCCGGACAGCCGCACGCCCCGCTCGCCGACGTGCGCGTCCAGCCCGGTCCGGCCGTCCGCGTCGCGCAGGGCGGCGACGAACCCGTCGGCCGACGCCCGGCGCAACGCCGCCTCGACGTCGACGTCGTCGCCGTTGTCACCGCCGCAGTTGCCGGTTCCGGTGCCGGTTCCGGTGCCCGCGATGTTCTCGCGGATCGACCGGTGCAGCAGGGTGGCGTCCTGGGCGACCATGGCGATCTGCGCGCGCAGGCTCTCCTGCGTCACGTCCGTGATGCTCGTGCCGTCGATGGTGATCGTGCCCGCCTCCGCGTCGTAGAACCGCAGCAGCAGGCTCACCAGCGTCGACTTGCCCGCCCCGGACCGGCCGACGACGCCGACCCGCTCACCCGCGGCGATGTCGAGGCTCAGCCGGTCCAGCCCGCCCTCGCCGCGGCCGTAGTGGTGGCTGACCTCGCGGAAGCTGATGGCGCCGGCGGAGACCCGCAGCTCGGCGGCGTCCGGCCGGTCGGCGACGGCCAGGGGCTGCGCGATCGTCCGCAGCGCCCGCCGGAGCGCGCCGACCGCCCCGAACAGCGACGACACGGCATCCAGCAGCCATTCCGCCATCGCGTTGATCCGGAAACTGAGCGCCAGTGCCGCCGCGACCAGGCCCAGCGGTGCTGCGTCGGTGCGCCACAGCACGATCCCGTGCCCGACGAGACCGACGAGCAGCGCGCTGCCCAGCGCGAGCATGGTGCCGTTGATCGTCACCTCGACCCGCTGCAGGTCCAGGTGCGCCCGCCTGGCTCGTGCGAACACCCGCCGGTCGTGCTCGGTCCGGGCGCCCTGACCGCCGAGCAGCGCGAGCGTGTCGACGTTGGCGTACGAGTCGACGAGCAGCCCGGTCAGCGTCGACTCCGCTTCCTGCAGCCGCTCCGACGCCCGCCGGTAGCGCGGCACCGCCCAACGCATCAGCAGCCCGTACGCGATGATCCAGGCGATCAGGGTCAGCAGCAGCCGCGGGTCGATCGCGGCCATCACCCACACCGAGCCGGCGATGTACGCGACGACGAACACCAGCGTGTGGATCACCGAATACGCGGCGGTGCTGGCGGCGTCCCCGCCGTCGCGGACCCAGCTGGCGATCCGCCCGGCGAGGTCGGCACGGAACCACCCGACGGACTGCCGCGACACGTGCCGGTGCGCCCGCCACCTCGCGAGCGGCCGCGCGTTGGCCCGGAACGTGATGTCGTCCAGGGCCTCACTGACCAGGCTGAGCAACGGCCGGACCAGCAGCACCAGCACGGCCACGGCGACCAGCTCGGCGCCGTGCCGGGCCCACAGCGTGTCCGGCCTGGTGGTGGCGAGCGTGTCGACCAGGCGCCCGGCATACCCTATGAGCCACACCTCGATCGCGGCGCACACGACGGTCGTGGCGACGGCCGCCACGACGACGGGCCGCAACGGCCGCAGCTCCCGCAGGAGGAACCGCCGGACGTCGGCGGCGGGTGTGCTGGTGTCGCTGGTGGGGAAGGGGTCAGCGGCGTTCTCGAAGAGACTGAGCACGAAGTGCCTTTCCGGCGAAGGAGTCGGACGGGAGACCGAGGTAGCCGCCGGTTGTCCTCATGATCGATCTCCTTCTCCGTGCCGGATGGTCGTGCCCTTCCCCGCGAGGCTATGCCAGGCCACGCTTCACCGCCGCCCCATTGTGGTCGCCCGAGCCGACACCCATGCCGTCCAACTGCGGCGCCCGAGCCGACACCCACGCCGCCAGTGCGGCGTCCGAGCCGATAGCGGGCACCTACGCCGCCCAGTTGTGGGCGCCCGCGCCGATGGCGAGCATCCACGCCGCCCAGTTGTGGGCGCCTGCGCCGATGGCGAGCACCTACGCCGCTCGATTGCGGGCGCCCGCGCCGAACGGCGGGCACCTACGGGAACAGCCGGCGCAGGCTGCGCTCCGCCGCCCTCGCGTGCTCACCGCCGTGCGCGAGGTCCTCCAGCGCCGCACACCGCGCGAAGAACTCGATCCGTGCCATGTCCGGGATCTCGCCATACGCATCGCGCACCTGCGCGAGGAAGTCCGGCCCGAAGTCGCGGAGCAACCGGGCGAAGTCCAGCGCGGGATCGGTGACGGCCGCGTCGGACCAGTCGATGACCCCCGTGACCTCGCCGTCGTGCTCCAGGATGTGCTCCGCGCCGAGGTCGGCATGGGCCAGCACGACCGCGTCGACCGGCGCGGGCACGGTCTGCCGCAGGATCCGCAGCAGCTCCGCCGGCCCGTCGAGGTCCTCCAGCCACTCCGCGGGATCGGCCGGCTCGACCGGCACGTCAAGCTCCGCCACGTCGATCGCGTGCAGCTCCCGCAGAAACCGCCCCAATGTGCCCGCCGTCCCGGGCGGCGCCTGCCGGCCCAGCAACGGCCGCCCGGGCAGCATCGGATAGGCGAGGACGTCCTCCACCGCGAACCGGACCACCGGCACCGGGACGGACACCCGCGCCGCCACGACCTCGAGCAGCCTCGCCTCCCACACCACCCCGCGCCCGTCCACGGCCACCCGCACGACGAGGCCGCCGGCCTGGAACGCCGTGTTGTCCAGCCCGTGCCCCAGCTCGACGACGGCACCGCCGGCCAGCTCGGGCGCGTGCTCGCGCAATGCCTGCGTCGCACGATGCCGGGGCGTCTCACTCATGCCGACACTCAAGCACAGGGGTACGACAGAAAATCCCGGCCGCGGTGTTCCTTACGCTTGCTCGATGGAGTTCGCCGCGCTGGAATGGGCCGGGCTGCGCAACGCGCGGGATCTCGGGGGGTTGCCGACCCGGGACGGCGGTGCGGTGCGGCATGGGGCAGTGGTGCGCGCCGACTCGCCGCACGCGCTCACCGGCGACGGGGTCGCGGCGCTGCGGGCCTACGGGGTCACCCGGATCATCGACCTGCGGTGCGCCGACGAGGCGACGCTGCGGCCGAACGTGCTCGCCGAGGATCCGATGTACCGGCTCGTGCCGTTCACCGACCCGGACGACGACCCCGCCGACGAGTTGTCCGATCTGGCGGAGATCGGCGACCTGTACCGCTGCCGCATCGCCGGTGACGCTCGGCGGGTCGTCGACGCGGTTGCCGCCGTCGCCGATGCGCCGCCCGGTGCGGTCCTCGTGCACTGTCAGGCGGGGCAGGACCGCACCGGCATGCTCGTCGCGCTGCTGCTGCGGGTCGCGGGCGTCGCCGATGACGTCATCGCGGCGGACTACGCGTTCTCGTCGGTGTGCTGGGAGTCGCCGGGGGAGTGCGAGCCGGAGGCGATCCTGGCGATGCTCGACCTCGTCGACGAGCGCTGGTCCGGCGCCGACGGCTACCTCCTCGCGCACGGCCTGTCACCGGCCCGGCTCGCCGCGCTCAGGACCCGGCTCCGCGGCTGATCCGGACCACGACCGCGGCCCGGGCGCCGCGATCGGACCGGGAACGCCCTGAGGTGCGGTTCAGCGCGCTGGCGTGTCAACGGTCGCGGGGTGGGAACAGGTCGGACATGACCGAGATCATCACGCATCAGGGGCTGTTGAAGGACACGAAGCTGCACGTCGACGATCCCGGCGGCACGGGCCGGCCGGTGGTGCTGATCCACGGATGGCCGCTGACGGGGGAGTCCTGGGCGCCGCAGCTGCCGGTGCTGCTCGCCGCCGGGTACCGGCCCGTTACCTACGACCGGCGCGGTTTCGGGCGCAGTGACAAGCCGTTGACCGGGTACGGCTACGACACCCTCGCCGAGGACCTCCACTCGCTGCTCGTCGAGCTGGATCTGCGGAACGTGACCCTGGTCGGGTTCTCGATGGGCGGCGGCGAAGTGGCCCGGTACCTGGCGACGTACGGCCCCGAACGGGTCCGCAGTGCGGTGTTCGCGGCGGCGGTGACGCCGTACATGATGCACATGCCGGGCAATCCCGACGGTCCGCTGCACGCCTCGCAGGCCGCCAGGATGACCGCGTCGCTGACCGCGAACAAGGACGCCTTCTACGAGGACTTCATCACCGGGTTCTACTCCGTCGACGGGGTGCTGCAGGTCAGCGAGCAGGAGCGGCAGGAGGCCCTCGCGATGTGCCGCCAGGCGGGGAAGGTGCCGGCGCTGGAGTGCATGACAGCGTTCGGCTGCACCGACTTCCGCGAGGACCTGACCCGGGTGACGGTGCCGGCGCTGGTACTGCACGGCGACGGCGACGCCACCGTGCCGTTCGAGGGCTCGGGTGCGCGTACCCACGCGGCCATCCCGGGCAGTCAGCTCGTGGTCATCCCGGGCGCCCCGCACGGCTGCAACGTCACCCACGCCCGCGCCTTCAACGACGCGCTGCTGCAGTTCCTCGCCCGCTGAACGGGCCGTCCCCGGCCTCTGACCCAGTATCCTAGGACGGCTCAGGCGATGTGACGGAGATCGGCCGCCGCCGTGTCGCGGATGCTGGCACCAAGCGGGCGATTACGGCGGGGCCGGCACCGCACGGGTGACCTGAGTCCGGCCGAACGGTACTGGATATTTATGTCCGACTATGATATGATAAGCGCTGGTTGCGTCTACGGTGGGTCCACGCCTTCGAGAGGACACCCATGACGACTCCCACCGACGCGGCGCCGGACGTCCACGCGTTCCTGACCGCGCTCACCGGCGCAGGCAGTGCCGACCTGTTCGCCGACCCGTTCCTGTTCGCCGACGCGAGCGGCGCACGCCCGGTCTCCCGGGCGGATTTCTTCGCGACACTGCCCCGCAGGGCTCAGCTGTTCGCCGCCGCCGGCTACGGCCCCGCTCGGCTCACCAGCGCCGACCAGCTCCGCCTTGACGAGCACTACCTGCTGGTCCGCACCGGATGGTCGGCCCCGAGCCGCACCGGCGGTGACCCCGCCGAGCTCTCCTCGTCGTACCTGCTGCACGAGGACGGCACATCGATGCGCGTCGTCGCCTACCTCAACCACAAGACCGTGCCCGGTCTGTGACGGATCCCGCCGCGGGGCGCGCTCACCGCGCCTGCGGCGGCCAGTCCTGGTCGCCCCGGAGGCGTGGGTGCCGCGTCAGAACGTCGAGGTCAGCCCGACCGACGAGACGCTCGCCGACCGCCTGCGGGCGCTCAGGATGATCGGCTTCACCGTGCTGAACTTCAAGGTGTCCGGCCCGGACCGCGACGGGCAGATCGAGCGCCTCGCCCGCGAGGTGCTGCCGGACGTGCGCTAACGCGGCAGGTCGTGGCGGCGGTGGGTGGCCTTCGAGATCAGGGACTGCGGCAGGAGGCGGCGCAGCGGGAAGACGACCGGTGCGTTGCTGCCGACGGCGTAGAACGGCTTGGGCCGGGGCGCCTCGATCGCCTTGACGATCGTCGCGGCGACCCGCGACGCCGGCGCGCCCGCCCGCTCGTTGCGGTCGAGGGCGGCCAGCATCCGCTCGAAGTCCGCCTTGTGCGGTGAGTCGTCGGCGACGTACCTGGTCCGCCGCTCGCTGATCCCGGTGCTGATCGACCCGGGCTCCACGGTCGTCAGCCACACGCCGAACGGCGTGTACTCGTGCCGGGCCCCGTCGCTGAACCCCTTCAACGCCGCCTTCGACGCGACGTACGACGAGCGGTACGCGAGGGGGAACGACGCGAGCATCGAGCCGACCATCACCACCCGGCCGAACCGCCGCTCGCGCATGCCCGGCAGCAGCAACTGGGCGAGCCGGACCGGGCCGAGCACGTTGACCTGGAACAGCCGGCGCAGCGCGTCGAGGGGCAGGTCTTCGAGGGGGCCGTTCTGGCTCTCCCCGGCGTTGTTGACCAGGACGTCGACCGGCCCGGCGGCCGCGGCGAGGGCCTCGATCGACGCGTCGTCGCCCAGGTCGAGCGGCAGGAACCCGACGCCGTCCGGCCGCTGATCCTCGCGGAGGGCGGATGGGTGGCGGCTGGTGCCGAGGACCCGGAACCCGCGCGCGACCAGCGCGGCGGCGGTCGCCTGCCCGATGCCCGACGATGCTCCGGTGACCAGCGCGGTGCGTTGCATCGCTGCACCATACAACCGCCCGGGCCCGGGTCGGCCGCGTCGGCCGACCCGGGCAGGAGCGTCAGGCGATCTCGTCCTCGCCGGCGACGAGCACGACGGTGCGGCGGCGACGGGCCCACAGCAGCAGGACCGCGCCGGCTACGACCGTTGCGACACCACCGGCGGCGGTCCACGCGATGCGATCGCCGGTGGCCGGCAGGTGCGGGGTCGGGTTCACGACCACGGTGGCGGCGTTGTTGGCCGGGTTGGGGTCGGCGAAGTCCCCGAGCTCGTACGGCTCGTAAGTGATCTTCCCGGTCGCGTCGGCGATCTTCGTGTTGATGGTGACGCCAAACGTGTAGGTGGCCGACCTGCCATTGGCCAGCGGCGCGATCCAGCAGCGGTACGTGACCTTCGGCTGTTCTTCCCCGCCGCACCCCGGTGGGAAGACCGTTGGGGTCGTGCCCGCCGGCACCTCCACCACCAGCCACAGCGGATCGCCGTCGCGGCTGCCCGTGGGCAGGTCGGCCGGGCCGAGGTTGCGGACCGTGACCGTGAAGGAAACGGTCTGTCCCGTCTCGCCGGAGACCGTGGCGCCCTCGACCGCGAGGTCGGTGGGGATGCTGCTGGTCAGGTGCACATCGATGGTGCTGGCCGAGTAGTCGTAGCTGTTGGCGGGCTCCGGCTTCGTGAACGGCTCCGCCCAGAGGGTGAAGTTCTGGGTGCCGCTGACGGCCATCATGGGGATGGAGATCGGCGGTCCGTCGTACTTGCCGCCGGCCTCGACGCGGGTGTCCACGCGGCAGCGCACCGACGGCGGCTCACCGGTCGAGATCAGCTCGCAGCCGGCGGACGGGGTCGTCCCGCTGGTCCACGCGTTGTGGCCGTTGACCCGCACCCAGAAGCCGTCGAGGGGCCGGTCGCCCCAGTTGGTGAACGACACCGGCAGCGGCACCGGGCTGCGGGACCTGCCCTGCAGCTGCACCTGGGCCCGGGTGGGGACGGGGTCCGCGCCGTGGATGACGAGCACGGTGGCGGTCCCCGTGAGCGGCCCGGCGTTCGGGCCGGTGACCCGGACGGGCACGCTGAGCTTGGTCCCGGCGGCTGCGGCGGCACCCGGGCCGGCCCGGTAGACCAGGTCGACCGTGGCCTCGATCCACGAGGTCGACGGCTGGTCGTGCAGCGGGCAGGTGATCTTCTTCCCCGCGGTCGTGCAGTCCGCCGGGGGCGTTGCGACGACCGCGGTGCCGAGGCCGGTGGTGTCGAACTCGGCGGTGAGGCCGGCCAGGTCCGCGGCGCTGCCGGCGGCGACGGTCGTCCGCCCGATCCGGCCGGGGGAGTCCGCGGTCATCGCGGGGGTCAGCCAGGCGGTGCCGGCCCCCGTCAAGGTGGTTGCGGCGTATGCCGGGGCAGCGATGAGCACGGGTCCCCCGACCGCTAGGGACAGCACCGTCAGCCCCAGAGCTCTCGTACGTTTGAAGGTCACGGACGGTGAAGCTAGCAGTCTGATGATCGTTGCGTTGTCCCGTGCCGTGCCGCTCCGGCGAGGGCGATCTCCTCGGCGAGCCGCCGCGGCTCGTCGAGGGGGATGAAGGTGCGGGCGCCGGGCAGCTCGACGAGGGTGGCGTCGGGGAAGGCGTCGCGCAGGCGGTGGGCGAGGCTGAGCTTGAAGAAGCGGTCGCCGGTGCCCCAGACCAGGCGGACCGGTCTGCCGAAGGTGTGCAGGCGGGTCGAGACGTCGAGCAGGTCCGTGGGGGAGATGCCGCGCAGGAACGCGGCGGCGTCGCGGCGGATCGCGGCGTCGGCCCGCAGCGGGGCGACCCAGGTCGCGGTGAGTGCCGCGTCGAGGGGATCGCGGGCCAGGCCGCCGTAGCCGGCGATCGAGTGGCGCAGGGCCTTCACCCGCACCGCCGCGGCGAGGACGCGCAGCCGGGCCGGGCTGCGGCCGGCCTTGACGAGCAGGTCGATCGGCGCGGGCGGGAACTGGTCGAACGCGTCGCAGTTGGTGAGGACGAGGCGACCGATGCGGCTGTGGTCGGTGTCGACGAGGAACTGGCAGAGGGCGCCGCCGGTGTCGTTGCCGACGAGGGTGACGTCGGTGAGGCCGAGCTCGGCGATGAACGAGCCGAGCAGGTGGGCGATGCCGCGCGGGCTCAGGTCGGTGCCGGCGGGCCAGGGGATGCGGTGCGCGCCGAGCGGCAGGTCCGGCGCGTAGCTGCGGATGCCTCGGTCCGCGAGTGCCGAGGCGGTGGCGGTCCACAGCGAGGCGTCGACGAGCAGGCCGTGGACGAGGACGACCGGGGGCAGGGTGCTGTCCTGCGGCCCGGCGACGCGGTATGCGATGCGGCCCTGCGGGATGTCGACGGCGGGCATGGCGCCTCCTCGCGGTATCTTCACGGTATGGCACCACAAACATACGTACTGCCTGTATGAAAAGCAATCGCCGAACCCAGGAGCAGCGTTCGGAGGCGACCCGGGCTGCGCTCATCCAGGCGGCCAGGCCGCTCTTCGCCGAGTCCGGCTTCGCCGGCGTGGGCACCGAGGCGATCGTCCGCGCCGCCGGTGTGACCCGCGGCGCGATGTATCACCAGTTCGCCGACAAGACCGACCTGTTCGCCGCGGTGTTCGAGCTGGTCGAGACCGACATGACCCGGCGCATCGACGACACCGTCGGGGCCAGTGGCCTCACCGACCCGATCGCGCTCATGCGGCTCGGTGCGGGGGTCTGGCTGGACGCGTGCGCCGAGCCCGAGGTGCAGCGCATCGTGCTCATCGAGGCACCCTCGGTGCTCGGCTGGGCGCGCTGGCGCGAGATCAGCCTCCGGCACGGGATGGGCCTGGTGCAGAGCCTGGTCGGCTTCGCCATCTCGGTGGGCAGGATCGCGGAGCAGCCGCCCGAGCCGCTGTCGCACGTGCTCATCGGTGCCCTCGACGAGGCGGCCCTCTATCTGGCGCAGGCCGAGGACCCGGTCCGGGCCCGTCAGGAGATCGGCGCCGTCCTCGACCGGCTCATCGACTCCCTGGCGGTATAGCGGCAGCGCTGCCACGAGCGCCGCGGGGAGCCCCGCGGCGCTCGTCGAGTTTTGACGGTTCTGTTACGTCCGTGCTGCGCTCGTGTTCTTGACACGCTGGTCGGCCCTCGCCAAGATATAAAAACCAAGCGCTTGTTAGGTTATCGAGATGACCGGCGGCGTCCGCCGCGATCCCTCCCGCTGAGGCTGACGATTCGTATAAATTCCGTGACAGGGGTACAAATGGGCGTTTCATCGACGATTCGCATCGTCAGCTGTCTTGCGCTGGCGGCGCTCACCGTCGCAGGCTGCGGCAACAAAGCGGGGGAGGACAAGCCGAGCAACGGCACCGCCTCCGGTGCTCCGATCATCATCGGCCTGGACGAGGACAGCACCGGCTCCGGCGCCTCCTACAGCACCATCGCCGGCAAGACCATCCGCCTGGCGATCCAGGACGTCAACGACAAGGGCGGCGTGCTCGGCCGCCCGCTGAAGCTGGTCGTCGAGAACGACGAGTCCGACCCGACCAAGGTGCCGGCCGTGCTGCAGAAGCTCGCCGGCCAGGGCGCCAAGGCCCTGTTCCTGCAGAGCGGCTCCGCCGCCATCCTCCAGGCGAAGGCGACGCTCACCCAGCTCGGCCTGCCCGCCATCGCACCGACCGGCGTCACCGCGACCCTGGTCCAGCCGCCGGACAACGAGCTCATCTACATGCTCGCCAACACCACCACCGACTGGGCCAGCGTCTACTGCGGCGCGTTCAAGGCCGCGAACATCACCAAGATCGGCGTCCTCACCGACGACACGACCACGATCGCCGCGCTGGACAAGGCGCTGCTGCCGGCGCTGTCCTGCGTGCAGATCGTCGCGACGGAGAAGGGCGCGGCCAACGCCTCCGACCTGTCCGCGCAGGTCGCCCGGCTCAAGAACGCCGGCCCCGACGCGATCCTGGTGACCAGCGTCGGCGGCGCGTTCGAGGTGCTCGCCCAGAACACCCTCGGCAGCCAGATGAAGGGCACGAAGCGCTTCTCGCTCGCCTCGATCGGCAACCAGCCCTCCTCCTGGAAGCTGGCCGCCCCCGGCGCGCTGGAAGGCCTGATCTTCATGGGCTCCATCAACACGGCGAACCCGCGCACCCAGGAGCTCGTCAAGCTGCTGAAGAGCAAGTACGGCAACGACTACGACATCACCGCCTACGACGCACAGGCGTGGGACTCGGTGCACGTGCTCAAGCAGGCGATCGAGAAGGCCGGCGGGGTCGACGACTCCAAGAAGCTCAACGAGGCCATTCAGAGCATCAAGGGCTACCCGGCGACGTTCGGCCAGGCCAACTTCACGCTCTCCTTCGGCGCCGACAAGCACCTCGGTGCGGACGGGCCGTGCGGGCTGTCGCTGATCGAGTTCGGCGCGGACAACAAGCCCAAGGGCCCGTGGGCCACGTTCCAGCCGCCGTGCGCGAAGTAAGGGGGTAACACAGGTATGGGCCAGCTGCAGCTGTGGTTGTCAGCCCTCGAGATGGGGTGTTTCTTCGGCCTGCTCGCGCTGGCCTACTACCTGGTTCTGGTCGGCGCCGGGTTCTTCAACTTCGCGATCGGCCCGTACGCCATGGTCGGCGGGCTGTGCACGTCGTACCTGGTGCTGTACGAGGACATGAACGTGTGGGTGGCCGCAGCGGTGGCGATCACCGCCGCCGCGGCGCTCGCGGTCATCACCGAGCTCGCGGTCGTCCGGCCCGTGCAACGACGCTCCGGCGGCGGCGAACTGCCCGCGCTGGTCGCGGTCGCCGCGGTGCTCTTCGCCATCCAGCAGCTCGGCGGGTACCTGTTCGGCTACACCACCCTGCCCGGCCAGCAGCTGTTCACGTTCGACCCGGTGACGGTCGGGGAGACGGTGATCCAGCCGAGCACGCTCGTGCTGCTCGGCTTCACCGTCGTCGCGTTCGCCGGGCTCGCCCTGTGGATCCGCGGCACCCGCTCCGGACGGCTGCTGCGGGCCGTCGGCGACAGCACCCACGCCGCCCAGCTGCTGGGTCTGCCCGTGAACCGGGTCCGGCTCATCGCGTTCGTGCTCTCCGGGCTCCTCGCGGGGATCATCGGGCTGCTGTTCGCGCCGAAGGCCGGGGTCAGCTCCCTGTCTGGGCTCAGCTGGGCGCTGTCGGGCTTCCTCGCCATGGTCGTCGGCGGCACCGGGTCCGTGTGGGCGCCCCTCGCGGGCGGGCTGCTGCTCGGCGCCGTCGAGGTCTTCGTCCCCTACTACTTCGGCGGGCAGTCCCACGTGTACGGGCTGCTGATCGTCGCCCTCGTGTTCTTCGCCCTCAAACCGAGCGGCCTGTTCGTGCGGAGGGTACGAGCATGAAGCGCATCCCCGGCTCTCTCGGCCTGTTGCTCGGCGCCGTCGGCGGCCTGCTGATCCTGCTGTGGGTCGGCGCCGACGGCTACAAGCAGACCCTGGTCACCACGACCGCGACGTACGCGTTGATCGCGCTCGGCATGTACGTGCCGTACCTGATGGCCGGGTCGCTGTCGATGGCGTACGGCGCGTACGCGGGCATCGGCGGCTACGCGGTCGGCCTGATCTCCTCCAAGAGCGGCCTGCCGCTCGTCGTCGCGTGGCTCGTCGGGCCGATCGTCGCCGCGGTCGTCGCGGTGCTGCTCGGCCTCGCCACCCGGCGGCTGTCCGGGTTCTTCCTCGCCGCCGTGACGCTGCTGTTCGGCATGGCGTTCACCGCCTGGCTGGTGGACGCCGAAGCCTTCACCGGCGGCTCGGGCGGTCTCGGCAGCCTCCGGAAGCTCAACATCCTCGGCTGGCAGCCGGACCACTACGAGGTCGTCGTCGGCTCCGTCGTCGTCGTGTGCGTCATCGCGTTCCTGCTCGACCGGCTGCGGATGTCGCCGTGGGGCGTGATCGTGCGGACCATGCGCGACGCCCCACGGGCGGTGGAGGCCGCCGGGGTACGGGTGCCGGTGATGAACCTCGTGTCCCTCGCCATCGGCGCGGCGATCGCGGCCGTCGGCGGCGGGCTGTTCACCTACTCCGCCGGCAGCGTCACCCCGGACACGTTCACGCTCAACCTGGTGTTCCTGGCCATCTTCATGCCGCTCATCGGCGGGTCGGCCACCCCCTGGGGTGCCGTCCTCGGCGCGGTCATCGCCGTCGAGCTGACCCTGAACTTCCCCGCGGTGGAGACCAGCGGCACGCTGATCCTCGCCCTCGGGGTGCTGATCATCCTGCTCGTCGCGCCGCAGGGCGTCATCGGTTACGCGAGCCGGCTCACCAAGCTTGTGGGAGGACGCCGTGGCTGAGACGCTCCTCGTCGGATCCGGCCTGACCAAACGGTACGGCGGGGTCACCGCCCTGCAGGACGTGTCGTTCTCGCTCACCGCCGGTGAGGTCCTCGGCCTCGTCGGGCCCAACGGCGCGGGCAAGACGACGCTGGTCGACCTCATCTCCGGCGCGCAGTCGGCGACCGAGGGCTCGCTGACCCTGCGCGGGCAGCGGCTGACCGGGCCGGCGTCCAAGCGCGCCAAGGGCGGGCTGGCCCGCACGTTCCAATACCCGCAGCTCGCGCTGGAGCTCACCGTCGCGGAGAACCTGCTGCTCGGCCGCGTCGCCCGCCGGCACGGCACGATCTGGCAGATGATCGCGGGCTCGTTCCGCGGCGCGTTCCGCCCGTACGAGAAGGCGGACACCCTCGCCGTGGCGGCGCTCGCCGAGGAGCTCGGCATCGACCGCCTCGACCGGCCCGCCGGCGACCTGTCCCTGGGCGAGCAGCGGCTCGTCGAGGTCGGCCGGGCGCTCGGTCAGGACCCTCTCGTCCTGCTGCTCGACGAGCCGTTCGCGGGGTCCGACGCGGCCGGCGTCTCCGGCATCTCCGAGGTGGTGCGCACCGTGCAGCGGCGCGGCCACGCGGTGATCCTGGTCGACCACAACGTCGACCTCGTCGCCGGGCTCGTCGACCGGATCATGCTGCTGGACCGCGGGCGGTCCGTGTTCGACGGCTCCCCGCGCGAGTGCCTCGACAGCCCGCAGATGCAAGAGGTCTACTTCGGCGTCACCGATGCCCCTGAGGTCGCCACCGATGCCCCCGAGGAGGCCGACAGTGTCAGCTCATGAGCTGCGCCTCGAAGGACTCGCCGTCCGCTACGGCCACGCCAGCGCCGTCGCCGGTGTCGACGTCGTCGCGCCCGGCGGCAAGATCACGGCGCTGGTCGGCCCGAACGGCGCCGGGAAGAGCAGCGCGCTGCTCGCCGCGTACGGGTCCGTCGCCGCCACCGGCAAGGTCTTCCTCGACGGCGACGACGTCAGCAAGCTCAAGCCGGCTGACCGGGCCCGCGCCGGGATCGCCGTCGTGCCGCAGGGCCGGCAGCTGTTCCCGAAGCTCAACGTCGCCGACAACCTGCAGGTCATGGCGGAGCTGCTGCGCCTGCCCCGCTCGGCGGTGGACACGGCGATCGACCGGTTCCCGATCCTGCGGACCCGGCTCAAGAGCCTCGTCGGGGTGCTGTCCGGCGGCGAGCAGCAGATGCTCGTGGTGTCCCGGGCACTGATGGGCACGCCGCGGGTGCTGCTGCTCGACGAGATGATGACCGGCCTCGCCCCGCTGGTCGTGCAGGAGCTGCTGCGCACCGTCAACCAGCTGGCGTCCGACGGCATCGCGGTGCTCATGGCGGAGCCCGCGCTCGGCGCCGTCCGCGGCGCCGTCGACCGCGGCTACGTCCTCGTCCGCGGCGAGGTCGTCGCGACCCGCGAGGACGGCGGCACGGCCCTGGACAGCGAGTACCGCACCCGCATGGGCGTCCTGAAGACCGCCGCGCACTGAGGGCCGCCGGCGCACCGGCCGTGCATGAGGATGGCGCCGCGGCCGTGCCCGGCGCGGCGCCATCCTCCCCCCTCCCGCGAGCAAGGTCCCGGGGTCACCGGTGGGTTCGTGCGAGCCGACCTATGACAGGTTGATCCCGTAGGAGTGGCGGGTGTCGCCCCAGCTGCAGGACGACGTCGACCAGACGGGATTGCTCGGGACCTGCCAGGAGCCGTACCGCGTGTACGTCGTGGCCTACAGCCCGGACGGTGCGACGCTCGTCGCGGGTGCGTCCGACGGCTCCATCCGGGTGTGGCAGACCGACCTGGCGTCCGCGGTCCGCGAGGTGTGCGCGACGGCCGGCACCGGGATCACGGCAGCGGAATGGATCCAGTACCTGCCGGCTCAGCCGTACCGCCCCCGTGCTGAAGACCGCCGGTCACCGCGTTGCGCGGGTCGGTGATCGGACCGGCAACGCGTCGGCCGGGGCCGGCTTTCCGGCAGGTCGGCCCCGGTCCGGGCGTCAGGCGGCGTACCCGCCGTCCACGTCGAGCTTCTGTCCGGTGATGAAGCGGGCCCGGTCGCTGGCGAGGAAGCAGACCGCCTCGGCGACGTCGACGGCCGTGCCGAACGTCCGCAGCGGGATGTTGGCCCGGGTCACCTCGAGGGCGCGCTCGTCGAGGTCGCCGTCGGCGATGAGCCGGGCCGCCATGCCGTCGGTGAGCATGCCGGGGCCGACGCAGTTGGCCCGGACGCCGAAGCGGCCCTCCTCGGCCGCGATCCCGCGCACGAGCGCCTCGACGGCGGCCTTCGGCGCGGCGGACAGGCCGTCGCGGACCGGGAAGCGGCGGGTGGCGGCGGTGGTGACGGCGACGAGGCTGCCGCGGGACTCGCGCAGCCGCGGCAGGCTCGCGGCGAGCACGTTGAAGAACCCGGTCACGTCGTCGCTGACCTGCGCGGCGAAGCGCTCGGGGGTGACCTGGCTCAGGTGCCGCATCGGCACGTGCGGCCCGGCGGCGTGGACCAGGGTGTGCACGACCGGCGCCGCCTCGATGAGCGCCGCGCACGACGCCGGGTCGCTCAGCTCGACCTGGTGCGCGGTGGCGTCCGGCAGCGAGGCCGCCAACGCGGCGGCCGCGGCGGCGTTGCTGCGGTACGCGAGGAGCACCCGGCTGCCGCGGGCGGCGAGAAGGCGGGCGACGGCGGTGCCGATGCCACCGGTGGCGCCGGTGACGACCGCGACGCCCTGACGGAACCTGAAATCCATCCGCTTACGCTACCAAGCAAGCGTTTGGTAGAGTAGCCGCCGTGGAGCTGAAACTCGGGGTCATGCCCGTCCTCGGCGGCACCGGCGCCGCCGATCCCGCCACCACCGCCCGCTTCGTCCGGCTGCTGGAAGACCTCGGCTGCGAGTCGGTCTGGGCCGTCGAACACATCATCGTCCCCGACGACTACACCTCGGCGTATCCCTACGACCCGGGCGGCCGGATGAGCCTCGGCGCCGGCGACGACATCCCCGACCCGCTGCACTGGCTGACCTTCGCCGCCGCGCACACCACCACCCTGCGGCTCGGCACCGCCATGCTCATCCTGCCCGAGCACCACCCCGTCGACCTCGCGAAACGCCTCGCCACCGTCGACGTGCTCAGCGGCGGCCGGCTCCTGGCGGGGATCGGCGTCGGCTGGCTGCGCGAGGAGTACGACGCCGTCGGCGTGCCCTTCGAGGAGCGCGGCGCCCGCGCCGACGAGTACCTCGCCGCCATGCACGCCCTGTGGACCCGGACCCCCGCCAGCTACACCGGGCGGTTCGTGAGCTTCCGCGACGTGCACAGCCGTCCCGCGCCGACCCGCCCCGGCGGCGTGCCGATCGTCGTCGGCGGGCACTCCATGGCCGCCGTGCGCCGCGCCGCCCGCTTCGGCAGCGGCTGGTACCCCCTCGGCGTCGCCGGCGGCCGCTTCGCCGAACTGCGCACCGCCCTCGCCGACGAATGCGTCGCCGCCGGGCGCACCATCGACGACGTCGAGATCACCATGCGGGCCCCCGGCAACGTCGGCGACCTGGAGACGCTGCGCTCCCTCGGCGTGTCCCGGGTCGTCATCCGGGCCGACCCGAACGACCCCGTCGGCGTCCGCGACAAGGTCCGCCGCTACCAGAAGGACGTGCTGCGCGTATGAGGTCCGTCATCGTCACCGGCGCCGCGCAGGGCCTCGGCCGCGCGCACGCCCTCGCGTTCGCCGCCGCCGGCGCCCGGCTCGTGCTCAACGACCTCGACGCCGACGCCCTGGCAGACGTCGCGGAGCGCACCGGGGCCGTCGCGTTCCCCGGCGACATCGCCGACTGGGACTTCGCCGCCGCCCTCATCGACCGGGCCGTCACCGCGCACGGCCGCCTCGACGCCCTCGTCAACAACGCCGGCCTGGCCCGCGACCGGATGGTCGTCAACCTCGCCGAGGCCGAGTGGGACGCCGTCATCCGGGTCAACCTCGGCGGCACCGCCGCCCCGTTGCGGCACGCCGCCGCGCACTGGCGGGCCCGCTCGAAGGCCGGCGAGACCGTCGCCGCCCGCGTCGTCAACACCACCTCCGGCGCCGGGCTCATGGGCAGCGTCGGGCAGGCGAGCTACAGCGCCGCGAAGGCCGGGATCGCCGCCCTCACCGCCGTCGCCGCCGTCGAGCTCGCCCGCTACGGCGTCACCGTCAACGCGATCGCGCCCAGCGCCCGCACCCCGATGACCGAGGTCGTCTTCGCCGACGCCATGCGCGCCCCCGGCACCGGCTTCGACGCGATGGCGCCCGAGAACGTGTCACCGCTCGTCGTCTGGCTCGCCGGCGCCGACAGCGGCGACGTCACCGGACGCGTCTTCGAGGTCTCCGGCGGCACGGTCAGCGTCGCCGACGGCTGGCAGCACGGCGAGGTCCACGACGCGGGCCGCCGCCTGCACCCCGACGAGCTCGGCCCGATCGTGCGCGACCTGCTGTCCCGCGCCCCCGCACCGGCGGCCGTGTATGGCGCCTGAGCCTTCACTGCGCGCCGCGGACGTCCGCGCCTGGCTCCGCGAGCACCTGACCGGACAGTTCACGCCGCTCGTCGGCAGCGGCGGGCCCGGCCGCGAGCACGAGCACCTCGAGCTGCGGGCCGAGTGGGAGCGCGTCCTCGGCGCCGCCGGCTGGATCGGTCTCGGTTGGCCGCAGCCGTACGGACGCGGCGCCACCATCGCCGAACAGGTCGTCTTCTTCACCGAATACGCCCGGGCCGGCGGGCCCGGCAGGCTCAGCCACATCGGCGAGTACCTCCTCGCGCCGACCCTGATCGCGCACGGCACCGACGCGCAGCGGGAGCGGTTCCTGCCGCCGATCGCCCGCGCCGAGGAGCTCTGGTGCCAGGGCTACTCCGAGCCCGGCGCCGGGTCCGACCTCGCCGGCGTGCGCACCCGCGGCACCCTGTCCGACGGCCGCTGGCACGTCACCGGGCAGAAGGTGTGGACGTCCCTGGCCCACGTCGCCGACTGGTGCTTCGTGCTCGCTCGTACCGACGCGGCAGCAACCCGCAAGGAAGGCCTGTCCTACCTCCTCGTGCCCATGCGGCAGCCCGGGGTCGAGGTGCGGCCGATCCAGCAGCTGACCGGGACGTCGGAGTTCAACGAGGTGTTCTTCGACGGCGCGACCACCGACGCGGACCTCGTCGTCGGCGCGCCGGGCGACGGCTGGCGGGTCGCCACCAGCACCCTGTCCTTCGAACGCGGCGTCGCCACCCTCGGCCAGCAGCTCGGCTTCGCCCGCGAGCTGGACGCCGTCGTCGCCGCCGCGCGCGCCAACGGCACCTTCGACGACCCGGTCGTCGCCGACCGCATCGCCGACGCCTGGGCCGGGCTGCAGGGCCTGCGCCACCACGCGCTGCGCGCCCTGTCGTCCGTGGAGCCCGACCCGACGGGCGCGTCCGTGGCGAAGCTGCTGTGGGCCGGCTGGCACCAGCGGCTCGGCGAGCTCGCCATGGACGTCGGCGGCGCCGCGTCCACGGTCGCCCTGCCAGGGGAGTACGAGCTGACCGACGCCCAACGCCTGTTCCTGTTCACCCGCGCCGACACCATCTACGGCGGCTCCGACGAGATCCAGCGCAACATCGTCGCCGACCGCGTCCTCGGCCGCATCCCGCGAGGCACCGCATGACCGAGTCGCCGGAACATCTGGCATTGCGCGACAGCGCCGCGGCCTTCTTCAGCACCGGCGGCGACTGGAAACGGCTGACGGGCGAACTCGGCCTCACGGCCCTCGCGATCGGCGAGGAGCACGGTGGCTTCGGCGCGACCCTTGTCGAGGCCGGCATCGTCCTGGAGGAGGCCGGCGCCGCGCTGCTGCGGTCGCCGCTGCTGGCCACCACCGTCGCGGCCCTGTCGCTGGACCCGGCGCTGCCCGCCTCCGCCGCCCTGCTGCCCGCGCTGGCCTCCGGCGACCTGATCGGGGCGGTCGCGCTCGACGGCACGTGCACCGCCCGGCCCTCCCCGGACGGCTTCCTGCTGGACGGCTCGTTCGAGCACGTCCTGGACGCCACCGACGCCGGGGTCGTCATCGTGTCCGACGGGACGTGTCTGTTCGCCGTCGACGACCCCGACATCCGCCCGCAGCCGACCCTGGACCAGACCCGCACACAGGGCACCCTCGTGCTGTGGCAGGCACCGGGCCGGCTCGTGTCCCGCGACGCCGCACCCGCCCACGACCTGCTGCACGCCGCGCTCGCCGCCGAATCCGTCGGCGTCGCCCGCGCGTCCCTGGACCTCACCGTCGCGCACCTGCGCACACGGCAGCAGTTCGGCGTGCCCCTGGCCACGTTCCAGGCGCTGCGGCACCGCGTCGCCGACCTCGTCGTCCAGCTGGAACAGGCGCGGTCGTCCGTCTGGCACGCCGTGCGCGCCCACGGCACCGATTCCTTCGCCACCGCAGCACCACTGGCCAAGCTGCACGCCGCCGACGCCGCGTGGCATGTGACCCGGGCGTCGATCCAGCTGCTCGGCGGGATCGGCTTCACCTGGGAGCACGACGCCCACCGCTACCTCAAACGCGCCACCACCACCCGGCTCCTCGCCGGTGACCCCGTCGCCCTGCGCCGGCTCCTGCTGGCCCGCTCCGGCCTGTAGCCGACTCAGGCGGTCCGGCCGACCGGCGCCGGCGTCTCCCGCCACGAGGCGTACGCGGTCTCGAGGCGTTCGAGCTCGCCCAGCGTGCCGATGGCGGTGCGGTGCTCGGACCGCTCCGCGTAGTGGCGCACGACGGTGGCCAGGAAGACGGGGTCCACCGCCAGCCGTTGTGTCGGCACGTCGCACCGCTTCGGCTGCTCGCCGCCGGCCCGGTACAGCAGCCGCATCGACCTGCCCAGCGGCGGATGCGGGCCGCCGGGGACCAGATCGTCCCAGCCGATGTCCCGGCGCCGCACGGTGCCGCGGACGGTGATCCCGGCCGCGGTCAGGCGCACCAGCGGGCCCGGCAGCCAGACGCAGGCCAGCGCGAGCCCCGCCGACACGACGACCAGACCGACGAAGAGGGCGAGCAGCACCGGATCGCTCGGCAGGCCGACGCGGTCGGTGCCGTCGATCCGCTCGATCGGCAGCGCGTTCGCGCACGGCACCATCAGGGTCACGGCGGTGAAGCCCGTGAGCGCTGGCACCCGGGAGGCCACGAACGCCGACCCGTCCACCGGCTGCTGGAACGTCGCCGGTCGCCGCCGCAACTGGTGGCGGGACAGCCACAGGTAGACGGCGGCGGGCGCGAGGGAGGCGAGGAACGCCACCCCGAGGGCCAGGCCGGTGCCGAGCGCCGCCGACTCGACCCGCCAGAGGACGGGGATGAGCACGAACTTGTACGTCACGATCGAGGCCAGCGTCGTCAGCGCCACCACGGTGGCGGGGAACCGGCCGGTGAGCGACATGCCAGGAGCGTAGTCGCCGGGCAACGGCGCGCGGATCCGCCGGACGGGCCCCGCCACGTCCCGATCCGCGGGTGAAAACCCGGCGTCCCGCCCGAATCGCCGCGAGATCCCAACGTCACAGCGCCCGGCGGGTCCGGTCGGGCGCGTAGCGGGCCAGGGTCAGCTGTTCCAGCACGCTGATCAGCGTGTAGAGCAGGATCGACGCCACGGTCACGATCGTCACCGCGGCCCACATCCGGTCGAGCTCGAACGTCGTCACCGACTGCAGCATCAGGTAGCCGAGGCCGCGGCCGGTGGTGAGCCACTCGGCGAGCAGCGCGCCGACCAGCGCCAGGGGCGCGGCGACGCGCATCGCGGCGAAGAGCGCCGGCAGCGCCGACGGCACCTGCACCCGCAGCAGGGTGACGTACGGCGACGCGCCGTAGGCGTGCATGAGGTCCAGCGAGGAGGCCGGCACCGCCCGTAGGGCGAGGGAGACGTTCACCAGGACCGGGAAGAACGTGACGATGCCGGCGATCACCGTGATCGACAGCAGCCCACGGCCGAAGACCAGCGCGATCAGCGGGGTCATCGCGACCAGCGGCACCGCCCGCAGCGCCATGGCGATGGGCATGACGGTCTGCTCGAAGCTGCGCCACAGGGCGAACGCGAGCGCCGCGGCGACGGCCGCGGCCGTGCCCGCCAGCATGCCGATGACGGCGTCACGGGCGGTGATCCGGCTCGCCTCGGCCAGCAGCGCCCGCTCGGCGTCGTGCTGCGGGTCGATGAGGTAGCGCCACACGTCCAGCGGCCCGCGGGTGAGGAACGGGTCGAGGTCGAAGCCGCTGATCAGGCCCTGCCAGACGGCGCAGATCACGCCGACCGACAGCGCGGCGCTGCCGAGCCCGACCAGGACCCGTCGCAGTGCCCGGTTCATCGCTGCACCCGCGGCGCCCACGGGGTCAGCAGCGTGCCGACAAGTGCGGTGGCCCCGTAGGCGGCGCCGGACAGGGCGGTGGCGACGAGGGCGATGCCCCAGGTCCGTTCGACGGCCAGGCTCTGCTGCGAGTTGATCATCGCGACGCCGAGGCCGGACTCCGCACCCAGGTACTCGCCGATGATCGCGCCGAGCATCGCCGCCGGCGCCGCGATGCGCAGCCCGGCGAACATGCCGGGCAGGCTCGCGCGGAGCCGGACCCGCCACAGCTGGGTCCAGGAGCCGCCGCCGTACGCGCGGATGAGGTCGAGGCTGGTCCGGTCGGCGCTGCGCAGCCCGACCAGGGTGCCGACGAGCGTGGTGAAGATGACCGACAGCGCCGCCAGGATCACCTTCGGGGTGTCGTCGCTGAACAGCACGGCGAGGACGGGCCCGATCGCGATCACCGGCAGGCAGTAGCTGGCGAGGGCCAGTTGCAGCAGCGCCCGCTCGACCAGGGGGATCTGCACGAAGGCGACCGCGAGCACGACGGCGATGACGTTGCCGTACAGCCAGCCGGCGCCCGCCTCCCGCAGCGTCGTCACGATGTTGGGCCAGTAGAAGTCCAGGCCGTCGTCGACCAGCTGGGCCGCGACGGCGGTCGGCGGCGGCACGACCCCGGACGCCGCGAAGACCGTGTGACCGGCCAGTTCCCACCCCAGCAGCACCGCGAGCAGGCCGATCGTGCCGGGCAGCCACACCGCCGCGCGCCTCATGCGGTGGTACCGCCGAACAGCAGCGCACTGAGCTGGTCCTCCAGCTCGTGGAACCGCTGGGTGCGCAGCATCTGCGGGGTGCGGGGCCGGGGCAGGTCGATGTCGACCTGGGCCACGATGCGACCCGGGCGCGGGCTCATCACGGCGACGGTGTCGGCGAGGAACACCGCCTCGGTGATGGAGTGGGTGACCAGCAGCGTGGTGGTGGCGCGTTCGGTCCAGATCCGTTGCAGCTCCAGGTTGAGCCGCTGCCGGGTCATCTCGTCGAGCGCCCCGAACGGCTCGTCGAGCAGCAGGATCCGCGGCTCGACGACGAGGGCGCGGGCGATCGCGACCCGCTGCCGCATGCCGCCGGACAGCTGCGCGGGCCGGGCCTGCTCGAAGCCCTCCAGCCCGACCAGCTTGATCAGCTCCGCGACCGCCGCGTCGTCGACCTTGACCCCGCTGACCTGCAGCGGCAGCCGGATGTTGGCGGTGACCGACCGCCACGGCAGCAGCGCCGCGTCCTGGAACGCGATCCCCAGGTGGTGGTTGCGGCGGGTCTGCGACGGTGCCTCGCCGTGCACGAACGCCGTCCCGGAGGTCGGCTGCTCCAGGTCGGCGAGGATCCGCAGGATCGTGGACTTGCCGCAGCCGGACGGGCCGAGCAGCGCGACGAACGCCCCGGCCGGCGTGTCCAGGTCGACCCGGTCGAGCGCGGTGACGACCGACCGGCGGATCGTGAACTGCTTGGTGAGCTCCTTCAGCACGATCCCGCGGTCGGCCGGTCCCGCGTTCAGGAGGCCGCCTTGAGGCTGGGGTCGGCCTGGTAGACCTCCTTGAGGACGGACAGGTCGAACAGCTGGTCCTTGGCGATGGTGATCCCGCCCAGCGCGAGGGTCTTGATCGTCTCGTCGATGAGCTGGTCGGTGATGGTGAACAGCCCGTTGGCCTTGGTGTCGGCGGTCTGCACGACGGTGTTCTGCGCCGCGGACTCCAGGACCTGCTCCTCCTCGCTGAGCCCGAGGTCCTTGCCGTAGACGGTGGCGGCGAGCTTCGCCCCGAGCGCCGGGTCCTGGATCGACCTGGTCCAGCCCCGGATGTCGCCGATCAGCATGGCCTTGACCTTGTCGCGGTCCTTGGTGAGCGTGTCCTTGCGGACCACGTAGATCTCCGACACCATCGGGTAGCCGTGGTCGTTGAGCAGCATCACCGCGGTGTCGATGCCCTTGGTCTTGAGCAGGTTGGGCTCGTTGGTGAAGAACGAGAACCAGCCGTCGACCTCCTTCGTCACCAGCGGCTGCGGGTCGAACTGCGCCGGCACCTTCGTGATCTTGCTCGGGTCGAGGTTGTTGGCTTTCAGGAACGCGTTCCAGACCGGCTCGTTCGTCGCCTGCACGCCGATCTTCTTCCCGATCAGGTCCTGCGGGCTGTTGATCGGTTTGCTGGCCAGGCTCATGATGCAGAAGGGATTCTTCTGGTACTGCGCACCGATCGCGATCAGCGGTGCGCCCTTGAGGATGGCCGCGCTGGTGATGTCCGGTGAGGAGATCCCCACCAGGGCCTTGCCGGCGGTGACCACGGAGTCCTGGCTGACGTTCGGCCCGCCGGCCATGAGGTTGACCGAGCTGAACCCGGCCTCCTTGTAGTAGCCGTTGGTGTCGGCGATGTACGCCCCGGCGAACTCGACGTTCTTGATCCAGGACAGCTGGTAGTTGAGCTCGCCGAAGTTCCTGCCCCCGGACGCCGACGTGGCAGGCGCCTCGTCATCGTCCCCGCACGCCGCCATCACACTCGCCGCCGACCCGAGAACGGCGAGCCCAGCCGCCGCCCGCGCGCTCCGCCAGATGAACGCCCGTCGATCCATGCCCTGCCCCATCGTGATCTCCTCGTCGGAAGGTGGCCCGACGGTAGCCACCCGGTGTTTCACCGCTGTTGCTGGCACGTGAGCGCATTTGCCGACCTGACAGTCGCTATCGTCGGCGGCATGGAACGTCTGTCGCGCCCGGCCGGGATGCCACCGGTGAACGGGTACAGCCACGTCGTGCGGTTCTCCGGCGAGCTCGTCGCCGTGTCCGGACAGGTGCCGCAGATCGCCATCGAGATGCGCGGCAGGTCGTCCACCGAATAGGCGGATCACCCGCCGGCCGATCCCCGGCTACGCTGCCGCCATGTCACTGCGCTGGCGTGTCACCGCCACCTTCGTCGCCCTCGGCGGGCTCGCCGGATTCGTGGTGCAGAAGTTCGTGCTCCAGCCGCTGACCTTCCGGATCGAGCCGGTCTGGCTCAGCCTCGCGGCCGCCCTGCTGGCGCTCGGGCTCTTCGCGGCCGCGCCGTTCCTGCTGTTCCGGTGGCTGACCCGTGGGCTGCGCCCGCGCCCGGCGACGTTCGCCGTCACCGGGGGCGCTTTCGTCGCGCCGGTCTCGCCGGAGCACTTCGGGCTGCAGGCCATCGGGGCGGCGCTGGTCGCCGGCCAGCTCCTCCCGGTCGAGCGGATGCCGGACACCGACCGGGTCCGCCTGTCGACGCTCCCCGGCTTCGTCGAGATCGCGATGACCATGACGGTCGTGCTGATGGTGCTCGGGCTGGCGATACTGTGGCTGTCCCGGCCGGAGGTGACGCTGACCCCGGCGGGCATCACGCTCCGGCAGTTGCCGCGCAGCCGGACCGTCGCCTGGGACGACCTGCTCCCGGGCGGCCCGCACACGCCGACGGGCCAGACGATGCGGCTGCTGCGGCGGACCCCGGCCGGCCGCCCGAAACGGCTCGCCGTCCTGGTCGGCCGCTCCCACATCGACCGTGCCTTCCTCTCCTCGGTGATCCGCCACTATGTGGAGCGCCCCGAGCACCGCGCCGACATCGGCACCCCGGAGGAGCTCGACCGCCTCGAGGCCGCCTACAGCGCGTGGCGGGCGTCGGTCGCGCCGGCCGGGCAGCGGTGACGCCGAGGCGGCGCAGGCCGGCCGCCGGTCCGGCCTCGACCATGGGCAGGCACGGCTGCCGGTGCCGGGGCCGCGTCCCCCGCTGAGCCGGGATGGCGGGTCCCTCCGGTCAGGGCTGCGCGGGGTGGGCGGTTTCGGCGTAGCGGGGGAGCTGGCCGCCGCCGTCGACCAGCAGGCTCGAGCCGGTCAGGTACGTGGCGAGCGGGGAGGCCAGCAGCAGCACCGCGTCGGCGATGTCGGCGGGGGTGGCCATGCGGCCCATCGGGACGGTGGCGGCCACGGCGGCGAGGGCGGCCTCGTCGCCGTAGTGGGCGGCGTTGTCGTCGGTGCGGACCACGCCGGCGGTGACGGTGTTGACGCGGACCTTCGGCGCCCACTCCAGGGCGAGGGCGCGGGTCAGCGTTTCGAGGCCGGCCTTGGCCGCGGCGTATGCGGCGGTTCCGGGAGCCGGGCGGAACGCCGACACGCTGCCGATGTTGACGATGAGCCCACCGGACGGCTGGGCCTGCATGACGGCGTTCGCGGCCTGGGCGACGAAGAACGGGGCGAGCAGGTTGAGCCGGACGACCGACGTGACGAGGTTCGGCGAGGCGGTCGCGGCCGGCACCGCGGGCGAGCCCCCGGCGTTGTTGACGACCAGGTCCAGGCGGCCGAACAGGGAGACCGCCGTCGAGACCAGCGAAGCGGCTTCGGCGGGCTCCCGCACGTCGGCCGCCGCGAAGGAAACCCCGGCCGGCAGGTCGGACGGCTGCCGGCGGCCGCAGACCAGGACCCGGTAGCCGGCGCCGGCGAGCCGGACGGCGATCTCGCGGCCGATGCCCCGCGTGCCGCCGGTGACGATCGCACCCAGCGGCCCGGACGGTTCAGAGGCGTTCGATGATGGTGACATTCGCCGTGCCTCCGCCCTCGCACATGGTCTGCAGCCCGTACCGGCCGCCGGTGTCCTCCAGGGTGTGCAGCAGCGTCGTCATCAGCCGGGCGCCGGTCGCGCCGAGCGGGTGGCCGAGTGCGACCGCGCCGCCCTTGACGTTGATCTTCTCCGAGGGGCAGCCGGTCTCGCGCTGCCAGGACAGGACCACCGGGACGAACGCCTCGTTGATCTCGACGAGGTCGATGTCGTCGATGGTGAGGCCGCTGCGGCGCAGCGCGTGGGCGGTGGCCGGGATCGGGCCGGTGAGCATGTAGACGGGGTCGTCGGCGCGGACGCTGATGTGGTGGATGCGGGCGCGGGGGCGCAGGCCGTGGGTGTGCAGCGCCTGTGCGGAGGCGACGAGCAGGGCGGCGGCGCCGTCGGAGATCTGGCTGGCGAGGGCCGCGGTGACCACCCCGCCGGGCGTGAGTGTCTTCAGGCCCGCCATCTTCTCCAGGGAGGTGTCGGCGCGCGGGCCCTCGTCGGTGGTCACGTCGCCGAGCGGGGCGATCTCCCGCTCGAAGGAGGCGGCCAGGGCCTTGCGGTGGCTGTCCAGGGCATACGCCTCCATCTCCTCGCGGGTGAGGGACCACTTGGCGGCGATGAGCTCGGCGGCGCGGAACTGGCTGATCTCCTGGTCGCCGTAGCGGGCCTGCCAGCCGGTGGAGCCGCGGAACGGGTCGTCGAAGCCGTATGCCTGGCCGGCCAGCATCGCCGCGGAGATGGGGATGGCGCTCATGTTCTGCACGCCGCCGGCGACGACGAGGTCGGCGGTGCCGGACATGACCGCCTGGGCGGCGAAGTGCAGCGCCTGCTGGGAGGAGCCGCACTGCCGGTCGACGGTGACGCCGGGGACGGCCTCGGGCAGGCCGGCGGCGAGCCATGAGGTGCGGGCGATGTTGCCGGCCTGCGGGCCGATCGCGTCGACGCAGCCGAAGACGACGTCGTCGACGGCCTCCGGGTCGACGCCGCTGCGGTCCATGAGCGCGGTGAGCACGTGCGCGCCGAGGTCGGCTGGGTGCACGCCGGCGAGGCCGCCACCCCGCCGGCCGACCGGGGTGCGGACCGCTTCGACCAGGTAAGCCTCCGTCATGATGAGCACCTTACCAAGCGAGCGCTTGGTTGGTAAGGTGCGTGGCATGGAACCGTTGCGTGCCCGGACACTGCCGGATCTGGTGCGGGCCGGCGCCGAGCACCACCGCGACCGCGAGGCGATCGTCGACGGTCCCGTCCGGCTCACCTACGCCGGGCTGGCCGAGGAGGTCGCACGGTTCGCCGGGGCCCTTGCCGTCAGGGGTGTCGGCAAGGGCGACCGGGTCGCGCTGTGGGCGCCGAACTCGTGGCGCTGGATCGTCGCCGCGCTCGGTGTCGTCACCGCCGGCGGGGTGCTCGTGCCGCTCAACACCCGCTTCAAGGGGGCGGAGGCCGGCTACATCCTGGCCCGCAGCGGCGCGCGGATGCTGCTGGTGGATGACGGCTTCCTCGGCAACCGCTACGTCGACTCCCTCGACAGGTCTGAGATACCCGAATTATCGGAAATCGTACCGTTCGACGCGTGGGACGCGTTCGTCGGCCGTACCGGCGACGTCACCGCGACCGTGGAGCCCGACGACCTGTCGGACCTCTTCTTCACCTCCGGCACGACGGGCCGGCCCAAGGGCGCCATGCTCACGCACCGGCAGAGCACCGAGGTCTACGTCGCCTGGAGCGAGCTCGCCGACCTCCGCGCCGGCGACCGGTATCTGCTGGTCAACCCGTGCTTCCACACCTTCGGCTACAAGGCCGGAGTCATCGCCTGCCTGCTGCGCGGCGCCACCATCGTGCCGCTGCCCGTCCTTGACGTCGCCGAGTCGCTGCGGCTCATCGAGCGGGAGCGGATCACCGTGCTGCCGGGTCCGCCCACGCTGTACACGACGATGCTCGACCATCCGGACCGGCACGGGCACGACCTGTCGAGCCTGCGGGTCGCCGTCACCGGCGCCACCACGGTCCCGGTCGTGATGATCGAACGGCTCCGGGAGGAGCTCAAGCTCGCCACCGTGCTCACCGCCTACGGGCTGACCGAGTCGTGCGGCACCGCCACCATGTGCCGCCCCGACGACGACCCCGTCACCGTGTCCACCACGTGCGGCGGCGCGATCGACGGGGTCGAGGTCGCCGTCGACCCGGCCAGCGGCGAGGTCCTCGTCCGCGGGTACAACGTGATGCGCGGCTACTGGCAGGACCCGGCGTCGACCGCCGACGCGATCGACGCCGACGGCTGGCTGCACACCGGCGACATCGGGGTCCTCGACGAGCGCGGCTACCTGCGGATCACCGACCGGCTGAAGGACATGTTCATCGTCGGCGGGTTCAACGCCTACCCGGCCGAGATCGAGCAGACCCTCGCCCGGCACGACGGCGTCGCCGAGGTCGCGGTCATCGGCGTCCCCGACGACCGTCTCGGCGAGGTGGCCCGCGCCTACGTCGTGCCGCGGGCCGGCCTCGCGCTGTCGGAGCGGGACCTCGCCCTGTACTGCAAGGAACGGCTCGCCAACTACAAGGTGCCGCGGTCCTTCGTGTTCCTGGAAGCGTTGCCGCGCAACGCCAGCGGCAAGGTGCTCAAGACGACCCTGCGCGGAGAGGCCTGAAGCATGGACACCGTCATCGTGACCGGCGGCGCGAGCGGCATCGGCGCCGCGATCGTCCGCCTCGCCGCCGCGCAGGGCCTCCGCCCGGTCGTCTGGGACCTCACTGCGACCGAGGGCGGGCTCGTCGTCGACGTCCGCGACCCCGACGCCGTCGCGGGCGCCCTCGAGGCGAGCGGCCCGGCGCGGTACCTCGTCAACAACGCCGGACCGGCCAGCGGCGGCGCCGCCCTCGAATTCGGCGCCGGACTCCTCGCGACCGCCGGCAGCGTCGAGGCCGTCACCGGCGCGTGGCTGCGCACCGGACCACCCGAGGGCGCCGCCGTCGTCAACGTCGCGTCCGTCGCCGGCAACCTCGTCGGCACCGACTCCGCGTGGTACTCCGCGGGCAAGGCCGCCATCGCCGGGTACACCCGCCACCTCGCCACCCGCATCGCACCCGCGGTCCGGGCCAACGCCGTCGCCCCCGGCTTCATCGACACCCCGCGCATGGCCGGGTTCGGCGACACGCCGCTCGGCCGGGACCTCATCGCCCGCAACCCGATGCGCCGCGCCGGACGCCCCGAGGACGTCGCCGCGGCCGTGCTGTTCCTGCTCTCCCCGTCCGCCGCCTACATCAACGGCGTCCTGCTGCCGGTCGACGGCGGCTGGACCGTCGCCCAGTAAAGGGACCGTCACCCAGTAAGGGGTCAACATGCCCGAAGCCGTCATCGTCTCGGCGGTGCGCTCGCCGATCGGCCGCGCCTACAAGGGTTCCCTCGCCGGTGTGCGCGCCGACGACCTCGCCGCACAGATCGTGCGCCTCGCCCTCGACCGCGTCCCGGCGCTGGACCCACGCACCCTCGACGACCTGATGCTCGGCTGCGCCCAGCCGGCCGGCGAACAGGGATACAACCTCGGCCGGCAGGTCGCCATGCAGCTCGGCTACGACACGCTGCCCGGCACCACCGTCAACCGGTACTGCGCCTCGTCGCTGCAGGCGATCCGCATGGCGTTCCACGCGATCAGGGCGGGGGAGGGGCACGCGTTCGTCGCCGCCGGCGTCGAGGTCGTCTCCCACTACCCGGCCGGCAAGGCCGACGGCATGCCGGACACCCGCAACCCCCGGTTCGACGGTGTCACGGGAACCCGGCCCTGGTCTGACCCGCGCGAGCGTGGCGAGGTGCCCGACGTGTACATCGCCATGGGCGACACCGCGGAGAACGTCGCCGAACTGTGCGGGATCACCCGCCTGGAGCAGGACGAATTCGCCGTCCGCAGCCAGAACAACGCGGAGAAGGCGCTCGCCGACGGATTCTGGGACCGCGACATCACGCCCGTGACGCTCCCCGACGGCACGGTCGTGCGCGCCGACGACGGCCCGCGCTCCGGCGTCACCCTGGCGAAGGTGTCGGCGCTGCAGCCGGCGTTCCGCCCCGACGGCACCGTCACCGCCGGCAACTGCTGCCCGCTCAACGACGGCGCCGCCGCCCTCGTCGTGCTCAGCTCCACCAGGGCCGCCGAGCTCGGCCTGACCCCGCTCGCCAGGATCGTCAGCACCGGCGTGTCCGCGCTCAGCCCCGAGATCATGGGCCTCGGCCCGGTCGAGGCGAGCCGCCGCGCCCTCGCGCACGCCGGTCTGGGCATCGGCGACATCGACCTGGTCGAGATCAACGAGGCGTTCGCCGCTCAGGTGATCCCGGCGTACCGCCAGATCGGCGCCCCCTTGGACCGGGTGAACGTGCACGGCGGCGCGATCGCGGTCGGGCACCCGTTCGGCATGACCGGCGCCCGGATCGCGACCACCCTGCTCAACGGTCTCGTGCACCGCGACGCGCAGTTCGGCCTGGAGACCATGTGCACCGCCGGCGGGCAGGGGATGGCGATGATCATCGAGCGGCTCGCCTGATGGGAGCCCTGGACGGCAAGGCGGTCGTCGTCACCGGTGCCGGGCGTGGGCTCGGCGCGGCGTACGCGAGACTCGCGGCGGCCGAGGGCGCGGCGGTGGTCGTCAACGACGTCGACGCCGACCTCGCCTCGTCGGTGGCGGCGGAGATCACCGCCTCCGGCGGCCGCGCGCTCGCGGTCGCCGGCACGATCGGCACCTGGGATGGCGCCGGCGCGCTCGTGTCGCGCTGCGTCGAGGTGTACGGCGCGATCGACGGCCTCGTGAACAACGCCGGCATCTTCCGCCTCGCCCACCCGTCGGCGCAGGACCCCGACGAGTTCCGGGCCGTCGTCGAGGTGAACCTGCTGGGCACCGCGTACTGCGGCCTGCACGCGATCCGGGCGATGCTCGCCCAGGGCGGCGGATCGGTGGTGAACGTGACGTCCGGCGCGCACGCCGGCTCGGCCGCGATGGGCGCCTACGGCGCCAGCAAGGGCGGCGTCGCCTCCCTCACCTACTGCTGGGCGGCGGACCTGACCGGCACCGGCGTGCGCGTCAACGCCGTCTCCCCGAACGCGCACACCCGGATGGCCGACACGTTCGAGGCGTACCTCGGCGAGGCCGCCCAGGGCCAGAACGTCCACAAAACCCCGTCGCAGAACGCACCGGCGGTGATCTACCTGCTGTCCGACGCCGCGGCCGCCCTGCACGGCCAGATCGTCCGCATCGACGGCGACGAACTGTCGATGATCGCCCACCCCGTCGTCCAGGGCGCCGGCGCCCACGACCCCGGCTGGACGGTCGACAAGGTCGCGGCGGCCTTCGAAGCCGGCGCCGTCGGCCCGATCAGCCCCGTCGGCCTGCACCGCGCCTGATCCGCGCACCTCGCGGTCGGGTGAGCGCGCGTCACAGCCCGGTATGGACGAAAGGAGCCCAGATACCGGGGTCGTTCGGCTTCTCCTGGCGGAGCCTGCGGATGGTCGTGTGCAGCGCGGCAGCGGCCAGACCGGCGTCGAGCGTGCCGTCGCTGCGGAGCATCTCGCGGTAGACGCGTTCGGCGATCAGCGGCGCGTAGTCGTCCTGAATGGTCCAGAGCGTCGCAATGACGTGCCGCCAGCCGGTGTGCTGCAGCGCGCTCGCGACGGTGATGACCTCGTCCGGGTTGAGGGTGCCGCCGACGGCGGTCATGCACGCCGACAGGAACGCGAATTCACCGCCGCCGTGTCGGAGCCTGGTGAGATCGATGACGCTGACCATGCCTGCGCTCTGCCAGTCCCAGGGCACCAGCCCGCCGATGCCGGGCAGGCCCGGGCGCTGGATTCCGTGGCAGGCGCCGTGCAGCCAGCGGTGCCTGCCGAGCGCCGACAGAATGCTGTCCCGCCCGGCCTGGTCACCTTCGAGCAGGGTGTACGACGGCAGCATGCGCACCAGAAAGTCACGTTCGATCTCGACGTTGGGCAGGCGCCGCTGGCCGGGAGTGTCCGGCAGTGCGATCACCAGCATCGACTGCGGCGCGGTGGTGTCCGGCTGTACCCGGATGTGCCGCAGCGCTCGGAGGGTCGTGGTGTACGAGGAGACCACCCGCTCGTGCACGTTGTCCGTCCCCGCTCCGGCCTCGCCCGCCGCGTGCAGCGGCAACAAGGTCAACGGCCCGGTCGGGCACCACCACACCCTCGGCCAGGCGCTGCCGTCCGGCGGCGTCGCGGTGTGTCCGAGCCGGTCCAGGACCGGTCTGGCAACGGTCCGCCAGAGCCACTCGAGGGTGTCCTGCACGGTGGCGTTGAGTCCAAGTGAGGACCTGCTGTTCTGCAGCGCCCGCAGGTAGCGGTTGGCTACCGCGTAGACCTCCTCCAGGGTGAGGTCGCCCTGACCGGTCTGGTCCATGAGGGGCAGCGCGGTCACGCCCTCGTCGGTGACGATCAAGGCATCGCAGCGCCATCGACTGACATTGACGATCACGGTCGGTCCGTGGCCGCGTCCGGGAAGGAGCCCGGCGGCGGGCACCGGCATGAGAAAACGCTGTGGTTCCGGAAACATCTCACTGGCGGGGAGGTTGCGGATCTCGACGAGAAGGTCGTCGAACCGCTGGGCCGCGTGCAGCCGCGCCGCCATCGCCGTCGGCGACTCCGCCGACACGCCCCGCTCGTACGGGCCGGGAGCATCCAGGATGTTCCGGCACTCCACGAGCTCGGCGGCGAGTTGCGGGGCGACGCCCGCAAGGCCACCCAGGTCCGCGCGCAGGTCCAGCAGCTGTGCCCAGTACAGCCCACGGCCCTGTTCGAGCAGCTCGACGGCCTTCTCGGGCTCACCCGCGGCGATCGCCGCCGCGGCGGCGTCGCAGGCCAGGTGACGAACGTGCGTTCGCAGCAGGTGTTCGACGTCAGGATGCTCGCTGCCGCGCCAGGTCAGCAACGGCAGGAGGTCGATCGTCGTGGCGAACTGGGGCAGCGCCGCCGCGATCCCGTGCCGCAGGGCCCTGGTCCGCGCCAGTTCGTAGGCGATCGCTATCCGGCGGAATGCCGGCGCGGCGGCGTTGTCCTGCGCCGCTGTCCGCAGCCGCTCCGCCTCATCGATGTCCGCTTCCGCTCCCGCCGCCTCGAACCTGGCTTCCAGGGCGGCCGCGAGATTGCTCAATGCGGCCGGACGATCAGGATCATCCGTGGTCATGGCATCCGCGGATGCCCGCAGGGCGCCGACCGCTTCGTCCAGATCCTCCGCCTGACCGGTCGTGCGGTATCGCGTGAGGAGGCCGATGCCGAGTGCGCTGTGAAAGTCTTCGCGGGTCCTGTCCCCGGTGCCGGCGATCGCCTGCCGGGCGACGCCGATGCATTCGTCGACGTCCGCCATAGCCGCGGACCGGGAAAACCGCTCGATCAATGCGCGGGCAAGCGCGAGCTTGTCGTGCGCCCCCGACGCCTCCCGCCGGAGCCTGATGGCCTCGTCCAGGTCGGCGGCGGTCTCGAACCGGTCGTAACGGGCCTGGAGGGCGGAGGCGAGATTGGACCGGAGGACCGGCCACGCGGGAGACTCAGGGGAGGCCTTCGCGAAGGCGGCACGCACGATGCGGACGGATTCGTGCAGATCGGCCGTCCCGCCGAACTCCTCGAACCGCTTCCGTAACGCCACCGCCAGGGTGGCCATCCGTCCTGGCAGTTCCGGCGCGTCCTCCGGGGTGGCGGTGACCGCCTCCCGCGCCGCCTGCACGGCATCGCGCAGATCGTCAGGACGCCTGTGCCGCTCGAAGCGCTTCTGCAACAGTACGGCCAGGTTGTCCTGACCGGCGGGATCCGGCGGTTCCCCGGCGGGCGTGGAAGCCACCGCCGAACGCGCGTAGCTGACGGCGTCCTCCAGGTCCGCCGCCCGGCCCGACAGTTCATATCGTGTGCGCAGGCAGCGGGCGAGTGTGTGCCGCAGGTGCATCAGGAGCAGCGCATCGTCGGGTGCGACGCTCATCGCTTCGCGGGCGGTCCGTATCGCATTGTCGAGATCGGTGGGCCGATTCGAGACACCGAACCTCGTTTCCCATGCGGTAGCGAGGTCGCTGAGCAGATAGGAAGCGTCCGGCGGCGTCGCGGCGACGGCCTCCTCGGCCAGCCGGATGGCCTCGTCCAGTGCGCCGATCTGCGGAGCGCTCCCCAGCCGCCGGAACAGGGGGCGGGCGAGCAGGCGTTTCGCGAATGCCCGGACGGCCGGCTCGGCTGAGGTGGTGGCGACTGTCCGGAGCAGGTCGATGGCCTCGTCCGCCGAGGTGGTGTCATCGCGGTGCAGCCGGGCCCTTCTCAGCAGCAGCTCCGCCAGGACCGTCTGCTTCGTCGCGCGGTCCTGGCTGCCCTCCGGTGCCAGTGAAAGCAGGTCGCGGGCCAGGTCGACGAGTTCCGTCAGGTCCGCGTGGTCCTCCGTCGCCGCGGACCTGACGGAGATCGCATTGAAGAGGCCGGCGAGGACCTGTCCCCGGTACCGGTGGTCGGCAGGAGTGCAGCGCGCCGCGGCGCGGCTCGACGCAACCGCCTCGTCGAGATCGGCGATGTCCGCCGTCCGGCGATATCGGGTCAGCAGCGAGATGCCCAAGGTGTTCCACGGAGCGGGGTTTTCGACGTCCTTGCGGGTGGCCTCCCGGCCCGCGCTGATCGCATCGTCCAGGTCGACGACCTCGCCCGAGCGGTGAAACCGTGTCTCCAGCGCGGCCGCAAGAGTGGTGAGGATCTGGGCACTCAGTGCGGGCTGGTCGATGTGCCGCGACAGCGCCTCGCGCGCGACCTGGATGGCGAGATCCAGGTCGGCCTCGTTCGAATCCCTGGCGGATCGCTCCTTCAACGCCGACGCCAGCATGGCCGCCGCGAGGTCGTGCACCACACGGTCCGGGACCACTGCCGCGAGGACGGTTTCCAGGCCGGCGATGGCCTCGTCCAGGCGGGCCCAGTCGCCGGCAGCCATGATCTGCGACGCCAGGTGCAACGGGCGCGCGGGGTCAGGATCCGCTGTGCCCGCCGGGGGGCCGAGCCGGTCCCGCACATCCGGCGGCACCAGGTCCGGCCTGACCTGGTCCACCAATGCGAACAACCGCACGGACCGGTCGAATTCATGGTCCTTCTCCGCCGCCGGCAGCGCTCGACAACGGTAGTAGTGCAGAACGGCGGCGACATGTATCGCGGCGAGCTCATGTTCGGTTCCGGCGCATTGATCCAACAAGGTCGTGGCTTCGTCGAGCGCTCGGGGATCCAGGATTTCGCCGGCGTCTCCGTGCTGGAATGCGCGAAGTCGACGGGTCAGCGCGTCGAACAGGTCCTGCAGCGACATCGGGACTGATCTCCTCCTGGCGTGGGAGGTATAGCCTGGACCGGCGACCATGACAGCATTGACGCTTACGTCAGGTTCCGGACAGTTCGCAGCGCCGGGAGGGACATGATGGCGATCGACGATCGAGAATTGACCGCAGCGCTGTGCCGCGACCTGCCGGCCGCGCTCGAGGATCTGGTGGGCGACCCGCGACGTCGGCAGCGACTCGAGTCCGCACTGGCTGACATCCGGGCGGGGGAGCCGACCGCGCACAGCCTGGCGGCGCACGGTCTTCCTGAGTCCGCCTTCGGTCCGGCCCGCACGTGGAGTCCGGGCATGCTGCCCAGCGGCTTCGCCGAGGAAATTCCGGCGGGCAGCACGGTCTATCGCTGCCCTGCCGCACGACAGGCCCGGCGATGCGCGTTGCGGAAGACCCGTGATCCGGCGACGGGCGTGGTCCCGTATTGCAACGTGCACGAGGCGTTCATGGTGGTAATTCCGGTGGCAGACGACGGTTCAGCGTCGAACAATCATGGTTGAGCTCATCGGCTCACTCGGCCAGCGAATGTCGCAGCGCTGGCTCACGGGGGTGTTCGTTCCTGGTCTGCTGTATTGCTGCTTCTGCGGCTGGCTCGCGGTCGGACCGTCCGATCCTTTGCATCTCTCGCAAGGAATTCGCGACGTCAACGACTGGTGGCAGGGACTCCCGCAAGGCCCTGTGACGATCCCGCTGGTCGCTGTCCTGGCCGTTGTGCTTTCGGTGATGTTCGGCTACGCCGCCGAGGCGCTGGGACACGAGGGTATTCACAGACTCTGGGTCGCTCGTGGGCCTTCCCGGTGGCGGGCATATCGCCGGCGGCGCGGTCAGGATCCGGCGTCGGATTCCTCATACCAGGTCCCTGACCGGGCCACCAGTGTGGGCGATGCGTTCCGACTGGTCGGCGTTCGAGTCTACGCGGAATACCGCCTGCCCGTTACGGATGTCTGGCCGAGGATCTGGCTCATCGCCAGCCCCGAGACGCGGGCGCTGGTCACGTCTGCGGCCGCTCGGTATTACGCCGACACGGTGCTGGCGGCCTGGGGCATCGCCTACCTGCTGTGGGCATTGCACTGGTGGCCGGCCGGTCCGATCGGCTTGATCGTGGCCGCGGTCGCCTACCTGCGTGCCCGAAGCAGTGCCGCGGCGTTGGCGGCTGTCGTCGAGGCCGTCGTCGACACGAATCTCGGCGAACTCGCGAAGAGCCTGCGAGTGGACTTCCACGGCCCCAGGCCGGCGCCGGAAACCGCGGCGTTGATCCGGGACATTCTGACAAAGGGAAGCGCTCGGACATAGGGGTGCCGGGTGCGGCCCGACGAACTCCTGCCCGACACACCTGGCCGAGCGGGAAGGCCGGACCGGGAACCGTCCGACCCGCCCGCTCCGCCCCCGTCACCAGGCCGAGTCAGGCACAGGCCGGCTCAGCAAGGAGCCGCGATGAGCAGCGCGGTGACGACCGTCGCTGCCCTTGCCGACGCCCACCCCATGGAATCTCCCGTGATTTCGTTTCCGACGATTCGCCCACGATGCGCGAGGATGCATGCGGGAACGTTGTGACAACCTTGAATCGGGCGGGCGAGGTGGCGTTGAAGTTCCGGTTGCTCGGCGGCGTCGAGGCGATCGACGGGGTGGCGCCGCTCGACGTCGGCCCCGCGCGCCAGCGCGGCGTGCTGGCGGCGCTGATGGTCGACGCCGGCCGGGTCGTGCCGACCGAGGACCTCGTCGAGCGGGTGTGGGGGGCGGCCAGGCCCCGGCGGGCGCGGCCGACGCTGTACAGCTACCTGTCGCGCCTGCGCGGGGTCCTCGGCGCCGGGGCGGCACTGCGCCGGCGCGCGGGTGGCTACCTGCTGGCGGCCGAGCCTGAGGCCGTGGACCTGCACCGGTTCCGGCTGCTGTGCGCCCGGGCCCGCACCGCGCCCGGCGACGAGGCCGCCGCGGGCCTGTTCGGCGAGGCGCTGGAGCTGTGGCGGGGCACGGCGTTCGGCGACCTCGACACCCCGTACTTCAACCTGCAGCGCGAGGCCGCCGACCGGGACCGGCACGCCGCCGCGCTGGACCACGGCGACGTCCTGCTGCGGCTGGGCCGCCACGGTGCGCTGCTGGGCGAGCTGTTCGCCCGCGCCGAGGCGCATCCGCTCGATGAGCGGGTCACCGGTCAGCTGATGCTCGCGTTGTACCGCGGCGGCCGCTCCGCCGACGCGCTGGCGCGCTACCGGCTGACCTGGGAACGGCTGCGGGAGGACGTGGGCGGCGAGCCCGGCGCGCCGCTGCGACGCCTGCACCGGCGCATTCTCGCCGGCGACCCGACCCTGGCCGATATCGGGACCGGCGACCCGACTCTTGCCGGCGCCGGGACCGGCGGCCTGACCCCGGCCGACATCGGGACCGGCGACCCGACTCTTGCCGGCGCCGGGACCGGCGACCCCGCCCTCGCCGGCCCCGGCCACCCCGACCCGGTTGCCGCCGGTGGTCCCGGGCCGGCCGCCGGCGGCGGACCTTGGCAGGTGCCCCGGCAGTTGCCGGCGCCCCCGGCCGTGTTCGTCGGCCGGCAGCGGGAGCTGGCCGAGGTCGACCGCGTCGCCGCCGCGGGCGCCGCGATGGCGGTCGTGACGATCGGCGGCACCGGCGGCATCGGCAAGACCACCCTCGCGCTGCACTGGGCGCACCGCGACATCGCCCGGTTCCCCGACGGGCAGCTGTACGTGGACCTGCGTGGCTTCGACCCCGCCGACGACCCGGTGCCGGCATCCGTCGCGCTGCGTGGCTTCCTGGAAGCACTCGGCGTCGCGCCGTCGGAGATCCCGGCGGACCTGGCGGGCCGGTCGGCGCTGTACCGCAGCGTCGTCGCCGGCCGCAGGATGCTCGTGCTGCTCGACAACGCCCGCACCTCCGCGCAGGTCGAGCCGCTGCTGCCGGGCAGCCCGGCCTGCACGGTCCTGGTCACCGGCCGGCGGCAGCTCGCCGGCCTCGTCACGTCGGCGGGCGCCCGGCCGCTGACGCTGGAGGCGTTGCCCAGCGCGGAGGGCCGGGAGCTGCTCGTGCACCACCTCGGGACGAGCCGGGCCGCGCAGGAGCCGGAGGCCGCCGCGGCGCTCGTCGCGCACTGCGCGGGACTGCCGCTGGCCACCAGCATCATCGCGGCGCGGGCCAGGATCCAGTCCGGGCTGACGCTCGCCGCCCTGGCGGAGGAGCTCGACGACCGCTCCGCGCGGCTGGACGCGCTCGACGCCGGCGACCTCAACGCCGACCTGCGAGCGGTGTTCGCCGCGTCGTACCGGGCCCTGGAGCCGCCCCTCGCAGCCGCGTTCGGGCTGCTGGGCGCCGCGCCCGGGCCGGACATCGGGCTGGGGGCCGCGGCGGAGCTGATCGGGCAGCCCGCCGGCCGGACGCGCGCCGCGCTGCGCCGGCTGACCGCCGCGTACCTGCTGCAGGAGCACACGCCCGGCCGGTTCCACATGCACGACCTCGTGCACCTGTACGCCGCCGAGTGCTGCGCCGCCGACCAGCCCGACGGCACCGCCAGGCTCGCCCGCGCCCGGCTCGCCACGCACTACACCGACGACGCCATCGCCGCCGACCGGGTGCTGGCGCCGCAACGCACGCCGATCGTGGCGAGCCCGGGTGCGCCGGTGAAGGACGCGATGGCCTGGTTCGCGGCCGAGCACGACTGCCTGCTGGCCATCCAGCGGGCGGCGGCGGAGGACGGCCTGCACGCCGAGGTGTGGCGGCTCGCGTGGGCCCTCGACACCTACCAGTGGCGGCGGGCACTGCTCGCGGAGCGGGTCGCCATGCTGGAGACCGCGCTGCCCGCGACCGGGGCGCATCCGGGTGCCGCCGCGCTCAACCACCGGCTGCTGGGCCGCGCGTACGTGCCGCTCGGACGGCACGACAGGGCGCTGCACCACCTGCATCTGGCCGTCGCCGGGTACGAGACGGCCGCCGACCCCGACGGCCAGGCGCAGACGCAGCTCAACCTCGCCCTCGCCTGGGAGCACGCCGGCGACGACCGGCAGGCCCTGACCCACGCGGAGGCGAACCTGCGCATCCGGGCCACCCTCGCCGGCCCGGCGCGCGAGGCCGAGGCGCTCAACGCCGTCGGCTGGTATCACGCCCGGGTCGGGCAGCACGAAGACGCCGACGGGTACTGCCGCCGCGCGCTGGCCATCTGCCGCGCGCACGGCTTCCTGGAGACCGAGGCGTACACCCGCGACAGCCTCGGCTACATCGCCCGCCACCGGGGGCGGCCCGCGGAGGCGCTGCGCCACTACGGCGGCGCCCTGGAACTGCGCCGGATGCTCGGCGACACCTACGAGGAGGGCGACACGCTCACCCACCTCGGCGAGGTGTACGTGGCACTGGGCCGCCCCAAGGACGCCGCCACCGCATGGCTGGCGGCCCTGGCGCTGTTCGAGTCGCAGGGGCGCACCCGCGAGGCGGCAGCTGTCAGGCGGCGGCAGGCGGAGGGCGGGACACCGCGCTGAGGCACAGCGGCGGGCGGCCCGCGTCAGCGTCAGGCGGCGGGCTTGGCGAGGCCGTCCAGGAACAGTGACGTGCAGTCCTCCGCCAGACGGGTGATCGGATACGCCGCGGTCGGCTTGAACCAGCGGACCGACAGCCAGACGGCGTCACGCATCAGCCGGTAGAGGATCTTCGGGTCGAGGTCGTCGCGGATGACGCCCTCGGCGATGCCCGCCTCGATGACCGACAGCCAGGTCTGCTGGACCTCCTTGCCGGCGGTGCGCAGGTATCCGAACCGTTCGATCTGGGTCAGGTAGTTGACGTCGTTCTGGTAGATCTCGGTGGCGTGCGGATGCGCCTCGACGACCTCGAGCGACGCCACGATGAGGTCGTGCAGCCGGGTCCGCGGGTGGCTCTCGCCGTCCAGCACGCGCTTGTACCGCGTCCGCAGGTCTTCCAGGTAGGAGGTCACGATCTCGTCGACCATGGCTTCCTTGGACTCGAAGTGGTGATACAGGCTGCCGGACAGGATGCCCGCCTCGTCGGCGATCTCCCGCACGGTCGTGGCCGACACACCCTTGCGCGCGAACAGCGCCGCGGCGCTGGCGAGAATCCGCTCGCGTCGATCCCCAGGCTCTCGGGCCATTCCGTACTTCCTCACCGCTGTCGTGATGCAGCCTCGTCGATCCCGTTGGCACCAGGAGTGTACGTGGGCCGCGGCCGTGAGATACGGCTCGTCGGCGAGTGTAGCGTAATCAAGCAAGCGCTTGGTACGTTCACCGGGCAAGGTCCAGGCTGCGCGGTGAAGAAGGCGGCGATGGCGAACAAACAGATGACCGAAGACGAGGTCGTGGCGCAGCTGCGCTCCGGCATGACGATCGGGATCGGCGGCTGGGGATCCAGACGCAAACCGATGTCCCTGGTGCGCGCGATCCTGCGCTCCGACCTCACCGACCTGACGATCGTCAGCTACGGCGGCCCCGACGTGGGGCTCCTGCTGGCCGCGAAGAAGATCCGTCGCCTGGTGTACGGGTTCGTGTCCCTGGACACGATCCCCCTGGAGCCGCACTTCCGGGCCGCCCGCCAGTCCGGCGCGGTGGAGGTGACCGAGTACGACGAGGGCATGCTGCGCTGGGCGCTCTACGCCGCGGCGTGCCGGTTGCCCTTCATGCCCAGCCGGGCCGGCCTCGGCTCCGACGTGCTGAAGGTGAACCCGGAGCTGCGGACCGTCGCGTCGCCCTACGACGACGAGGAGCTCGTCGCGATTCCGGCGGTGCGCCTGGACGCGGCGCTGGTCCACCTCAACCGGGCCGACGTGCACGGCAACGCCCAGTATCTCGGGGCTGACCCGTATTTCGACGATCTCTTCTGCAGCGCCGCCGACAAGGCCTACGTGTCGTGCGAGCAGATCGTCGACACCGCCGAGCTGACCCGGGAGGCGCCGGTCCAGTCGCTGCTGCTGCAGCGGTGGATGGTGCACGGCGTCGTCGAGGCGCCCCGCGGCGCGCACTTCACGTCCTGCGACCCCGACTACGGCAGGGACGAGGCGTTCCAGCGCGAATACGTCGCCGCCGCCGCCGACCCGCAGGCGTGGGCCGCCTTCTACGACCGGTACCTGGGGGTCCTGACATGAGCACCGGTGTTACCCGAGCCGAGGTGTGCGTCGTCGCCTGCGCCGAGGTCTGGCGCGGCGACGGGGAGATCCTCGCCAGCCCGACAGGGGTCGTGCCGAGCATCGCCGCCCGTCTGGCGCGCGCCACGTTCGCCCCCGACCTGTTGCTGTCCGACGGCGAGGCGTACCTGACCCAGGGCACCTGGGCGATCGGCGGTACACCACCCGTCATCGAGGGCTGGATCCCGTTCCGGGCGGTGTTCGACCTGCTGTCCACCGGCCGCCGGCACGTCATGATGGGCCCGAGCCAGATCGACCGCTACGGCAACGCCAACATCTCCGCCATCGGCGACTTCGCCCGCCCCACCCGGGCGCTGCTCGGCGTCCGCGGCGCGCCCGGCAACACCGTCAACCACCCCACCAGCTACTGGGTGCCGCGGCACGGGCAACGCTCGTTCGTCGCCGCCGTCGACATGGTCAGCGGCATCGGCTACGACCGGGCCGCCGCGAACCCCACCGCCGGGCGCTACCACGAGATCCGCCGGGTGGTCAGCAACCTCGGCGTGTTCGACTTCGACACCGACGACCACCGGATGCGCCTGGTCTCCGTGCACCCCGGCGTCACCGTCGACGAGGTCCGCGCCGCCACCGGCTTCGAGTTGTCCATGCCCGCCGACGTGCCGCAGACGCGGCTGCCGACCGAGGCCGAGCTCTCGCTCATCCGTGAGGTCATCGACCCTCGCACGGTCAGGGCGCGGGAGGTGGAGGGGTGACGGCCCTGCGGACGCCGATCTGTGAGCTGTTCGGCGTCCGGTATCCCATCGTGCAGACCGGCATGGGGTGGGTCTCCGACGCGAAGCTGACCGCCGCCACCTCGAACGCCGGCGGGCTGGGCATCCTCGCCAGCGCCACGCTCTCCTACGAGGACCTCGAGACCGGGATCGCCGACGTCCGGCGCCGCACCGACGCCCCCTTCGGTGTCAACCTGCGCGCCGACGCCCCCGATGCCGCGAAGCGCGCCGATCTGCTCATCCGGGAAGGTGTACGGGTAGCCTCGTTCGCGCTCGCGCCGAAGCCCGAGCTCATCGAACGGCTCAAGGCCGCGGGCGTGGTGGTGGTGCCGTCCGTCGGCGCCCGCCGCCACGCCGAGAAGGTCGCCGCCTGGGGTGCGGACGCCGTCGTCGTGCAGGGCGGCGAGGGCGGCGGCCACACCGGGCCCGTGCCGACGACGCTGCTGCTGCCCCAGGTCGTCGACGCCGTCGACATCCCCGTCATCGCCGCCGGCGGCTTCTTCGACGGTCGCGGCCTGGTCGCCGCGCTCGCCTACGGCGCCGCCGGGATCGCGATGGGCACCCGCTTCCTGCTCACCGGTGACAGCCCCGTCGGCGCCGCGGTGAAGCAGCGCTACCTCGACGCGACGGTCACCGACACCGTCGTCACGTCCGCGCTGGACGGCGTCCCGCAGCGGGTCCTGCGCACCCCGTTCGTCGACGGCCTCGGCGACGCCGGCGCGCTGCGGAAGCTGCCCCGCGCGGTCGCCAGCGCGCGGGCGCTGCGCAAGGCGACCGGCCGGTCCTGGCTGAGCATGCTGCGCGAGGGCCGGGCCATGCGCGGCAGCCACGACCTGCGCCTCAGCCAGCTCGTCCTGGCCGCCAACACCCCGATGCTGATCCGCGCCGCCATGGTCGACGGCCGCGCCGACGCCGGCGTCATGGCCACCGGCCAGGTCGCCGGGCTCATCGACGACCTGCCCAGCTGTGCGGAGCTGATCGAGCGCATCATGGCCGAGGCCGCGGACACGCTGAAGCGGCTGGCCTGATGCCCGCGTACTCCATCGAGGGCGTCATCCCGGTCGTCCACCCGACCGCGTACGTCCACCCCACCGCCGTCCTCATCGGCGACGTGCACGTCGGCGCCGGCTGCTACGTCGGCCCCCTGGCCAGTCTGCGCGGCGACTTCGGCCGGATCGTGCTGTCCGCGGGCTCCAACGTGCAGGACTCGTGCGTGCTGCACACGTTCCCCGGCACGACGCTCACGCTCGGCGTCGACGGGCACGTCGGCCATGGCGCGGTCCTGCACGGCTGCCAGGTCGGCGAGGGCGCCCTCATCGGCATCAACGCCGTCGTCCTCGACGACGCGGTCGTGGGGGAGTTCGCGTTCGTGGGCGCCCACTCGCTGGTGCGTGCCGAGTTCGAGGTCCCCGCACGGACCCTCGCCGCCGGTGTACCGGCAAAGATCGTGCGGGACCTGACGGACACGGAGCTTTCCTGGAAGGCGCACGGCACGGGCGTGTACCAGACCCTGGCGGTGCGCAGCCGGGACTCGCTGCGCGCGGTCTCGCCGTTGCCGGCGGAGGAGCCGGACCGGCCGCGCCTGTCGACGTCCTCGGCGACCGCGATCCCGATCGACCGGGCCCGGCGCGCCTCTAGCGAACCAAGCAAGCGCTTGGTAGAGTCATGAGCATGCCGAACAGGACGCAGGGCCACGGGCTGCTCGCCGGGCGCACCGTGCTGGTGACCGCCGCCGCGGGCACCGGCATCGGCTCCGCCACCGCCGAACGCTGCGTCGAGGAAGGCGCCCGCGTCGTCATCTCCGACCGGCACGAGCGCCGCCTCGCCGAGACCGCCGAACGCCTCGGCGTCCCCGGCATCCCCTGCGACGTCACCGACCAGGCGCAGGTCGAGCACCTCTTCGCCACCGCGGTCGAGCACCTCGGCGGCGGCCTCGACGTGCTGGTCAACAACGCCGGGCTCGGCGGCACCGCGGCCGTCGTCGACATGACCGACGAGCAGTGGAGCACCGTCCTGGACGTCACGCTCACCGGCACCTTCCGCTGCACCCGGGCGGCGCTGCGCCACATGATCCCGCGCGGGACCGGCGTGATCGTCAACAACGCCTCCGTCATCGGCTGGCGGGCCCAGGAGGGCCAGGCGCACTACGCCGCCGCGAAGGCGGGCGTCATGGCGCTCACCCGCTGCTCCGCGGTGGAGGCCGCCCGCTCCGGCGTGCGTGTCAACGCCGTCGCGCCCAGCCTCGCGATGCACCCGCACCTCGCCAAGGTCACCACCGACGAGCTGCTCGCCGAGCTGTCCACCCGCGAGGCGTTCGGCCGGCCCGCCGAGCCGTGGGAGATCGCCAACGTGATCGTCTTCCTGGCCAGCGAGTACAGCTCGTACATGACCGGCGAGGTCGTCTCCGTCAGCAGCCAACACCCCTAGGAGCCCTGCATGGTCGACGACAGTGCCGTCGGGCGCACCGGGGAGCCGTTCACCCTCGACGTCGAGCGCGGCAAGATCCGCGAGTTCGCCCGGGCCACCGGCTCCTCGAATCCGGCATATCTGTCCACTGAGGACCCGGTCGCGCCGCCGACGTTCCTCACCACCGCGTTCTTCTGGCAGACCGGCGACGCCGACCCGTGGCAGGCCGTAGCGATGGACCAGCGCAAAGGCCTGCACGCCGAGCAGGAGTTCGTGTTCCACGGCCCGCCGCCACGCGCCGGCGACCGGCTCACCGGGGTCTCCAGGATCGAGTCGATCACCCGCAAGGAGGGCCGCAGCGGCGGCCTGGCGTTCGCGGTGATGGTGACCGAGTTCCACGACGGGACCGGCCGGCACGTCGCCACGGTCCGCCTCACCGGGGTGGAGCGGGCATGACGTTCGTCCGCGGGCCGCTGACCCGCACCGACCTCGTGCGCTACCAGGGCGCCTCCGGGGACTTCAACCCGATCCACCACGACGAGCCGTTCGCCCTCGCCGCCGGGATGCCGGCACCCCTCGCGCTCGGCATGCTGCAGGCCGGGTTCCTCGCCACCTGGGCCACCGACCGGTTCGGCGCCGCCGCGATCCGCTCCTTCCGGGTCCGGTTCGCCGCCCAGGTCTTCCCGGGCGACACCGTCACCTGCGACGGCAGCGTCGTGGCGACCCGCGACGACAGCTTCGACGTCGAGATGACGTGCACCACCCAGGACGGCACCGTCGCGGTGTACGGCTGGGCCACCTTTGCCTCTGACCCCATGGAGACGGCGTGATCGAGTCCACAGTGGACGAGCTCGGGGTGGCCGAGATCGTCATGGCCAACCCGCCCGTGAACGCGCTGCCGGTCGCCGGCTGGTTCGCGCTCGCCGCCGCGCTCGACGCCGCCGGGCAGGACCCCGCCGTCCGCGCGGTCGTGCTGCGCGCCGAGGGCCGCGGGTTCAACGCCGGCGTCGACATCAAGGAGCTGCAGGCGGCCACCGGTCACGGCGCGCTCGTCGGCGCCAACCGCGGCTGCGCGGCCGCGTTCAGCGCCGTCTACGACTGTCCCGTCCCCGTCATCGCCGCCGTGCACGGCTTCTGCCTCGGCGGCGGCATCGGCCTGGTCGGCAACGCCGACGTCATCATCGCCGCCGACGACGCCACGTTCGGGCTGCCGGAGGTCGACCGCGGCGCGCTCGGCGCCGCCACCCACCTGTCCCGGCTGGTGCCGCAGCACAAGATGCGGGCCATGATGTACACGTCGGCGACCGCGACCGCCGCCGAGCTGCACGCGTTCGGCTCCGTCCTCACCGTCGTGCCCCGCGACGAGCTGCGCGCGGCCGCCTTCGCCGTCGCGCACGACATCGCCACCAAGGACCCGGCGGTGATCCGCGCCGCGAAGGAGTCCCTCAACGGCATCGACCCGTGGGACCCGAAGCGCAGCTACCGCTACGAGCAGGGTTTCACGTTCGAGCTCAACCTCACCGGCGTCGCCGACAAGGTCCGGGACGAGTTCGGGCAATGAGCGGCCCGGAGCATAGGGGGAGGTGACGGCGTGAGTGGTCCGGAGCGTAGCGGAGGGGCCGCTCACCATGGGCGCAGTGTTGGCTCAGGCCGGCGCCGGAGCGTAGCGGAGGTGACGGCATGAGCGGCATCTCCCTCGAGGACACCCCGGAAGAGGCGGCGTTCCGCGCCGAGGCCCGTGCGTGGCTGCGCGCCAACGTGCCCGGGTCGCTGCCGTCCGGCGACACCCGCGAGGGCTTCGCCGCCCACCTGCACTGGGAGCGTGCCCTGTTCGACGCCGGCTGGGCCGTTGTTTCGTGGCCCCGCCGGTACGGTGGCCGCGACGCCTCCCTGTGGCAGTGGCTCATCTTCGAGGAGGAGTACTACGCCGCCGGCGCGCCGCAGCGCGTGACGCAGAACGGCATCTTCCTGCTCGCCCCCACGCTGTTCGAGTTCGGCACACCCGAGCAGCAGGACGCGCTGCTGCCCAGGATGGCGGCCGCGCAGGACCTGTGGTGCCAGGGCTGGTCCGAGCCCGGCGCCGGCAGCGACCTCGCCGCCATCAGCAGCCGCGCCACCGCCGTCGACGGCGGCTGGCGGATCACCGGGCAGAAGACGTGGACGACCCGCGGCGCGTTCAGCACCCACATCTTCGGCCTGTTCCGCACCGACCCGGCGGCCGCCCGGCACCGCGGCCTCACCTATCTCCTCGTCCCCTTGGACGCCGAAGGGGTCACCGTCCGCGGGTTCGGGCGGCTCGACGGCGACGAGGGCTTCGCCGAGGTGTTCTTCGACGACGTGTTCGTCCCGCACGACGCCGTCCTCGGCGAGGTCGGCAAGGGCTGGCAGGTCGCCATGTCCACCACCGGCTCCGAACGCGGCCTCACGCTGCGCTCCCCGGGCCGCTTCCTGCACACCGCGCGGCGGCTCGTCGCCCTCGCTCTCGCACAAGGCGACCGGCTGCGGCCCGCGCTGCGGGAGCGGATCACCCGCGCCTGGCTGGACGCCCGCGCCTATCAGCTGTTCACCCTCAACCAGGTCACCGACCTCGTCGAGGGCCGGGCGCCCGGCGCCCGGTCCAGCCTCAACAAGCTCTTCTGGTCACGGCTGGACATCGAGCTGCACGAGATCGCCCTGGAACTGCTCGGCGGGGAGGCGGTCCTCGACTCGCCGTGGACCCGCGGCTTCCAGTTCTCGCTCGCCGGGCCGATCTACGCCGGCACCAACGAGATCCAGCGCAACATCGTCGCCGAGCGCGTCCTCGGCCTGCCCCGAGCGTGAAGGAGCCACCGTGCGGTTCGCGTTGACCGAGGACCAGACCGCGCTCCGCGACGCGGTCCGGGCGCCCCTGGCCGCCGCCGACTGGCCGGCGCTCGCGGAGATGGGCCTGTTCGGCGCCATGACCGACCTGGGCCTGGACGAGACCGACCTCGCGCCGGTCCTGGAAGAGATCGGCTTCGCCACGGTCGCGCTCCCGGTGACCGCGACCGCGTTCGTCGCCGTGCCGCTGCTCGCCGCGCTCGGCGACGAGCGGGCGTCCGCGGCCGCCGGCGGGCGGTTGCGGGTCGCGGTCGCCGGACCCGGCGGCATCACCCCGTTCGGTGCGGACGCCGACCTGATCCTGCACCTCGGCGACGGTGTCGCGCGGGTCGGCGTCGCCGCCGCCGAGGCGTCCACAGTGGACACTTCGCTCGGCGCGGTCCTCTCCGTCGGCGGCGGGATCCTCACCGACGACAGGGCGCTGGTGGAGGCGGCCGCCGCCCGGGCCGCGCTCGGTCACGCCGCCGAGCTCGTCGGGCTCGGCCGGCGGATGCTGGAGCTCACCGTCGGCTACGTCAAGCAACGCCACCAGTTCGGCGCGCCCGTCGGCAGCTTCCAGGCCGTGAAGCACCAGCTCGCCGACGCGTACCTCGGCCTGGAGTTCGCCCGCCCCGCCGTCCTCGCCGCCGCCTGGGCGCTGTCCGCATCCGCATCCGCGGACGCCGCCGTGGACGCCGCCGTGGACGCCGCCGTGGACGTCGGCGCGGCCGTCGGCGCGGCCGTCGTGCTCGCCGCCGAGGCCGCGCACACCGCGAGCCGCGCCGCGATCCAGTGCCACGGCGCCATCGGCTACACCGTCGAATACGAGCTGCACCGCTACGCCAAACGCGCCTGGGCCCTGGCCGCCCTCGCCGGACCCGGCGACCACCTGGACGCGCTGTCGGAGACCATCGGCCTTCCCGTTGCCAAGGAGCTGTCATGACCGACGAGGACGACGTCGTCCGCTACCGCACCGACGGCCCGGTCGCCGTCGTGACCATGCACCGGCCGCAGTACCGCAACGCGCAGAACTCGGCGATGACCTACGCGCTGGACGACGCCCTGTACCGTGCCGCCGACGACGACGAGGTGAAGGTCATCGTCCTCACGGGCGAGGGCAAGCACTTCTCCGCCGGGCACGACATCGGCACGCCGGGCCGCGACATCGACACCACGTTCCCGCGCCGCGCCGGCCTCTGGTGGGACCACGTCGGCAAACCCGGCGCGGAGAGCCGCTTCGCCCGCGAGTCCGAGGTGTACCTCGGCATGTGCCGGCGCTGGCGGGAGCTGCCGAAACCGACGATCGCCATGGTGCAGGGCGCCTGCATCGCCGGTGGGCTCATGCTGGCCTGGTGCTGCGACCTCATCGTCGCCGCCGACGACGCCTTCTTCGCCGACCCGGTCGTGAAGATGGGCATCCCCGGCGTCGAGTACTTCGCGCACCCGTGGGTCATGGGTCCCCGGCACGCGAAGGAGTTCCTGTTCCTCGGCGAGCGCGTGTACGCCGACCGCGCGCTGCAGCTCGGCATGGTCAACCGGGTCGTGCCCCGCGCCGACCTGGAATCGTCCACGATGGACATCGCGCACCGGGTCGCGCAGATGCCGCGCCTCGGCCTCGCCCTGACGAAGAAGGCCGTCAACCAGGCCGAGGACCTGATGGGGCTGCGCGCCGGGATGGACTCCGTGTTCGGCCTGCACCACGTCGCCCACGCGCACAACGCCGAGGTCGGCCAGGACTCCCTCGCGGGGCACGACGCCCGGTCCATGCGCGAGCAGCACGGTCACGCCGCCGCCGGTCCGATCCCGCGTGCGGTGCGGGACACGGACGGCGGTCGCTGATGCCGCGCCGGTACGACGGCCGCGTCGCCCTCGTCACCGGCGCCGCCTCCGGCATCGGTGCCGCCACCGCGGCCCGGCTGGTGCAGGAGGGCGCCCGCGTCGCCGGCCTCGACGTCGCCACCGTCGACCTTCCCGGGGTGCACGGCATCGTCTGCGACCTGCGGGACGAGGACCAGGTCGCGGCGGCCGTCGCCGACGCGGCCGGGTGGGGCGGGCGGATCGACCTGCTCGCCAACGTCGCCGGGGTGGCCGCGTCCGCGCACACCACCGACGTCACGCTCGCCGAGTGGGACCGGATTCTCGCCGTCAACCTCACCGGCACGTTCCTCGCCTGCCGGGCCGCGCTGCCGCACCTGGTCGCCTCGCGCGGCGCGATCGTCAACGTCGCGTCCCTGGCGGGGGTCCGCGGCTGGCGGTACAGCGCCGCGTACTCCGCCGCGAAGGGCGGCGTCGTCGCGCTGACCCGGTCGCTCGCCGTCGAGTACGCGCCGGACGGCGTGCGGGTCGCCTGCGTCTGCCCCGGATCGGTCGACACGCCACTGAAGCGGTCCCTGGTGCCGGCGCCGGACCAGGACCCGCGGCTGGCCGGGCACGCGCGGGCGCTGCTCGACCCGCCCGTCGCCGACCCGGCCGAGGTCGCCGCCGCCATCGCGTATCTCGGCTCGGCGGAGGCGCGCTTCGCCACCGGCGCCGTGCTCCGCCTCGACGGAGGCGCCGGTGTCTGAGCACCGACCGGACCCGATCGGGGCGCCGGGGTCCGAGTACCCGCCGGGCGTCGTCGCCGCGCACCACGCCTCGGGCGCCTGGACCGAGGACACGATCGCGTCCCTCGTCGCGCGGCAGGACCCGTCGCGGACCGCGTTCATCGCTCCGGAGGGCACGTTCACCTGGGGCGACTACGACATCCTGTCGTCCCGCCTCGCGCGGTCCTACGTGGACGCCGGGTTCGCGCCGGGCGACCGGCTCGCCGTGCTCCTGACCGGCGGCGCGCTGACCCACATCGCGTACCTCGCCGCGCAGAAGGCCGGCCTCGTCACCGTCGGCATCGGCCCGCGCGCCGGCGACGCCGAGATCACCCACATCCTCGCGAAGTCCGGCGCCGCCGGGTTGGCCACCCGCCCGGCCCACCGCGGGCGGCCCGGGCACGAGATCGCGGCCCGCTGCGGTGCACCCCGGCACGTCGTGCTGGACCTCGACGACCTGCCGTCCACGGTGCACACCGGCGCCGGGCTCGGCGCGGACGACCTGTTCTTCGTGAACTCGACGTCCGGCACGACGGGCCTGCCGAAATGCGTTCGCCAGACGATGAACAACCGCAAGTACTTCGGGCCGCTCGCCCACGCCGCCGGCCGCTTCGGCGACGACGAGGTCTTCGCCAGCGTCCTGCCCGCACCCTACGGCTTCGGCCTGTGGAGCGCCCACGTCGTGCCCGCCATGTACGGCTACCCGACCGTCCTCACCGCCGAGTTCGACGCCGCCGAGACGCTGCGGCGCATCGAGGAGCACCGGGTCACCGTCCTGTGCGCGGTCACCGCCCAGTTCATCATGCTGCTCAACTCCCCGGCGTTCGCGACCACGGACCTGTCGTCGCTGCGGGTCATGTTCACCGGCGGGGAACGCGTCCCGGTCGCCCGGGCCCGCGAGTTCGAGGAACGCACCGGCTGCGCGGTGCTGCAGTTCTACGGCTCCAACGAGGCCGGCCCGCTCTCGGTGACCACGGTGGACGACCCGCGGACCGCCAGGCTCACCACGGCCGGCCGTCCGGTGCCCGGCGCGCGGCTGCGGCTGCTCGCCGACGGTGCCGACGTCGCCGGGGGACCGGGGCAGGTCGCCGCGAACGGCCCGGGATGCACTCCCGGCTACCTCGACGACGACACCGCGAACGCCGCACTCTTCCGCCCCGACGGCTGGCTCCTCACCGGCGACGTGGCCACCGTGGACGGTGACGGGTACCTAGCCATCACCGGCAGGATCGCGGACTTCATCATCCGCGGCGGCCACAACGTCAGCGCGCTCGTCGTCGAGGAGGCCGTCGGCGGGCACCCGTCGGTCGCGCAGGCCGCCGTCGTCGCCGTGCCCGACCCGGTCCTCGGCGAACGCGTCTGCGCCTACGTCGTCACCCGCGCCGACCTCACCCTGGACGCGCTGCGCGCGCACCTGGACGCCGCCGGGGTGTCGAAGCAGAACTGGCCCGAATACCTGGTCGCGCTGCCGTCGCTGCCGCTGGGCACCGGCGGCAAGGTGGACAAGGCGTCCCTGCGCACCGACGCGGCCCGGCGGTTCCCGCTCCGATAGCGTGCAGGCATGTACCGGGAACTGGGGGAGGCCGCCTGGGCGTGGACCCTCGCCCACGTGCACCACGACGAGGACGGGCCGTGGCTGCCAGCCGAGGTCACCGACGGCGAGCCGCACCCGGCACCGGACCGGGACTCGCTGTATGCCGGGATCGCCGGGCTCGCGCCGGTCCTCGCCGAGATCCGCCTGCACCGGCCGCTGACCGGCGCCGAGACGGACCTCGCCGACGCGATCGTCGCCCGGCTCTCCGCAGCCGCCGCGACCCGGGTCGAGCCGTCGCTGTACGACGGCCTCGGCGGCGACACGACCGCGCTGCGCCTGCTCGAACCCGGCCGGGAGCGCGTCGCCCTGGACCGCCTCGCGGACCTGAGCACCCCCGGCGGCTGGGAGACGACCTTCACGATCCGGCCCGACTCGACCGCCCCGCTGACCGACGTCGTCATGGGCGCCGCCGGCATCGTGCACACCGCCGCCTGGGCCGGGCGGAAGGACCTGATGAGCACGGGCGGCGAGGCGCTGCTGCAGACCGCCGAGCCGGCCGAGGCGGGCCTGAACTGGCGGATGTGGCCGGGCTACCGGTCCAGCTCGCCGAACTTCTCCCACGGCACCGCGGGCGTCGCCGCCGCGCTCGCCGTCGCCGGGCACCTGCTGGGCCGGTCCGACTTCGTCGACGCGGCCGGGCGCGGCGTCGAGCACCTTGTCGCGATCGCGGACCTCGACGGGGGCGGCTTCGTCATCCCGCACACGATCCCGCCGTCGGAGCGGGAGGTGGAGCCGGTCACGTACAACTGGTGCCACGGACCGGCGGGCACCTCCCAGGTCTTCCCGGCGCTCGCCCTCGCCGGCATCACGCAGGTCGGTGGCTTCCCGGTCGACGAGCTGCGCCGCCGCTGCCTGCACTCCGTGCTCACCTGCGGCATCCCGGCCCGGCTGCGCCCCGGCTTCTGGGACAACGACGGCCGCTGCTGCGGCACCGCCGGCGTCGGCGACATCCTCCTCGACGCCGCCCAGTCCGCCGCTCAGGGGGTCGCGCAGGATGCCGCGCTGTATCTCGCCGGCGCCCGGACCATGGCCGACGCGCTCACCGACCGCGCGATCCGCGACGACGCCGGAGCCCACTGGCGGTTCGTGGAGCACCGGCAGGACCCGCCGCTGCTGCCGCCCAGCCCGACCTGGATGCAGGGCTCCGCCGGCATCGCCGCGTTCCTGCTCCGCTTCGCCCGCGTCGCCGACGACGGCCTGGACGCGCCCGTCATCGACCGCCCCGACCAGTGGTTCGCCGTCCCGACGGCGGTCCGCGTCACCCCGGGACGAAGCGTTTGACCAGGATCGCGTCGCGGCGCAGCACCCGCTCGAACGCGGCCCCGAAAGGAATCGCTACGGCCTGCCCCGGACACGTGCGGCGCCCGGGGCAGGCCGGCGATCAGGTGCCGTACACCTGGAACGTGTACAGCGAGTAGCCCCACTGGGTGCCGCGCGCCGTGCCGTAGATGCGCACGTAGCGACCCGAGCCGGTGAGACCGGTGTTGTCGTCCTCGCCGCCGTTGCCGCCGGTCACGGAGCGCACCGTCGTCCAGGTGTTGCCGTCCGGCGAGGTTTGGATCTGGTACGCGGAGCCGTACGCGGCCTCCCAGACGAGCCGGACCCGGTTGACGGTGTGCGTGGCGCCGAGGTCGACCCGGATCCACTGCGGGTCGGAGAATGCGCTGGACCATCGGGTGGTGGTGGAGGCGTCGACCGCGTTCGCGGCGGGCGTGCCGGCGTTCTCGACGCTGGACGCCGTCGCGGGATGGTTGAGGGCGAGGTCGCTCGACGGGGGCTGGGTGGTGACGGAGCAGTTGCCGGTGCCCTGCGCGGCGTAGCGGATGCCGCCGAGCAGCAGCGAGCGGAAGCCGGCCTCGGCGTAGCTGGCCTGGGTGTGTCCCATGCCGGTGTAGAAGGCGCGGCCACCGTCGTAGGCCCGGCACCAGGTGTTGGGGTGGTCGGAGCCCATCGTGCCGCCGCTGTACGTGGACTCGTCCAGCGTGGTCAGCACGTGCACCTGGGCGCGGGGGTTGGTGCGGTAGTTGTACCACTCGTCGCTGCGGGACCAGGCGGCCGGCAGGCCCGCGGTGGCGGGGTGGGTGGCGTCGGCGACGCGGACCGTCGCGGTCTGGATCGCCGGGTGGCTGGCGAAGTACGCGCCGACGAGGCCGCCGTACCAGGCCCAGTCGTACTCGGTGTCGGCCGCGGCGTGCACGCCGAGGTAGCCGCCGCCGGCACGGATGTAGCTCTCGAACGCGGTCTGCTGCGTGGCGTTGAGCACGTCGCCGGTGGTGGACAGCCAGATGACCGCCTTGAACCGGGCCAGGTTGGCGGCGGTGAACTGGCCGGCGTCCTCGGTGGCCTCGACGGCGAAGTTGTTCGCCGTGCCGAGGTCGCGGATCGCCTGGGTGCCCACGGCGATGGAGTCGTGGCGGAACCCGGCGGTCTTGCTGAACACGAGCACGGTGAAGTCCGGCGCCGCCTGGGCCGGCGCGGCGGTGAGGCCGAGCGCGGCGACGACGAGGGCCGTGCAGAAAGCGAGTCTGCGGATCACGGAACGGGCCTTTCTAGGAGTAGACCTCGAAGCTGAACAGTGAGTAGCCGTACGCGGTGCCACGGGCGGTGCCGTAGATGCGCACGTAACGGCCGGAGGCGTTCAGGGCGGTGTTGTTGTCCTCGCCGCCGTTGCCGCCGGTCACGGAGCGCACCGTCGTCCAGGTCGTGCCGTTGCCCGACGTCTGGATCTGGTACGCCGACCCGTACGCCGCCTCCCACTGCAGGCGGACGCGGTTGACGGTGTACGTGGCACCCAGGTCGACCTGGATCCACTGCGGATCGGAGAACGCGCTGGACCACCGGGTCGTCGCCGACGCGTCCACGGCGTTCGAGGCAGGAGTTGCGGCGCTCTCCACGCTGGACGCGGTCGCAGGCTTGTTCAGCGCCAGGTTCGTCGCCGGCGGTGTGGTACCGGTGGCGAACGTGAAGCTGTCCAGGTCGAACAGCGCTGCGGTGCCCGTACCGGCGAACGTGAGATACAAGGAGGTGGTGCCCGCCGGCGCGCCGCTGACGGTGCCGGTCACGGTGGCGAACGTCTCCCACGACCCGGTCGGCGTGACGGCCGCCGAGCCGATGACCGTGCCGGTCGCCGAACCGGTGCGGATCTGCAGTGTCCCACCGGTGCCGCCGGAGGCGACGCGGGCGGTGAACGAGGTGGCGTTGTTGAGCTTGTACGGGTCGAACTGGATCCAGTCGCCGTTGTTGATGTCGCCGACGGTCATGCCGCCCTCGGCCGTCGCCTTGGCGTACTTGTTGACGCCCGAGGACGTCTTGTAGTGCTCGGCCTGCCGGTGCTTGGGCGCCAGGATGTTCTGCGCGTGGGTGGTCAGGCCACCCTTGTCGGTGTAGGACGCGTCGAAGATCGGGAAGGTGTTCGAGGCGTCGTCGTGCTCACCGTCGACCGGGATCGTGATGGTGCCCGAGCAGCCGGTCTGCGACGTGATCTGGTGGGCGTGCTGGTCGTGGCCGAGCACGTAGGCCATCGTCACCTTGGCGCAGTCGATGGTGCCGTCCTCGGGGTCGGTGACCGTGACGCTCCACGGCACGCTGTCGCCGAACGCCGCCAGTTGCCCCGCCGCGGGGCTGTTGACGGTCACCACCGGGGCGGTGTTGCCGACGCTGATCGGCACGCTGGCCGTGCCGGTGGCGCCCTGCGGGTCGCGCACCGTGAGGGTCGCGACGTAGTTGCCGTTGGCGGTGTACGTGTGCGCCGGGTTGGCCGCGGTGGAGGTGCCGCCGTCGCCGAACGCCCACGAGTACGTCAACGCCCCGCCCTCCGGGTCACTGGAGCCGGAGGAGGAGAACGTCACCGCGAGCGGCGCCGCGCCGGAGGTCCGGTTGGCGCCGGCGACGGCGGTCGGTGCCCGGTTGCCGCCGGTGCCGACGTAGTCGTAGCGGTACAGCGCCGAGTTGGCGTCGCCGTTGAAGTAGCCGGTGCCGTAGTCCAGGACGTACAGCGACCCGTCGGGGCCGAACTGCATGTCCATGACCTGCTTGCCGCCCCACGGGAACGTGTCGATCGCGCCGGGGGAGCCGTCGCCGTTGACGACGATCGGCTTGATCCAGCCGCGGCCGAACTCGCCCGCGAAGAACTGCCCGTCCAGGCTGGCCGGGAACTTCGTGGTCAACGGGTTGGCGGCGTTGTAGCGGTACACCGGGCCCGCCATCGGCGACTCGGAGCCACCGCCGAACGCGGGCGGCGATCCGGCGTCACCGGCGTAACGGATCCAGGCGGCCCTGGCCGGGGGCAGGGTGCCCTGGCCGGTGTTGCGGAAGGAGTTGTTCGTGGCCCCGCCGCTGCAGTTGTACTTGGGGCCGGTCGCGTTGGTCGCGAAGTTCCACTCGTTGTACGTCTCGGCGGTGCTGTTGGAGCCGGTGCAGTACGGCCAGCCGTAGTTGCCGGGCGAGGTGATCCGGTTGAACTCGACCTGCCCGGACGGGCCCCGGTTCGCGTCGGTGGTGCCCGCGTCCGGGCCGTAGTCGCCGACGTAGACGGCGCCGGTCGCCTTGTCGACGCTCAGCCGGAACGGGTTGCGGAAGCCCATCGCGTAGATCTCGGGCCGGGTGTTCGCGGTGCCCGGCGCGAACAGGTTCCCGGCCGGCACCGAGTACGTCCCGTTGGCGTTGACCTTGATCCGCAGGACCTTGCCCCGCAGGTCGTTGGTGTTGCCCGCGGAACGCTGCGCGTCGTAGACGGGGTTGCGGTTGGTGCGCTCGTCCAGTGGCGAGTACCCGTTGGACTCGAACGGGTTGGAGTCGTCGCCGGTGGACAGGTAGAGGTTGCCAGCCGCGTCGAAGTCGATGTCGCCGCCGACGTGGCAGCACATGCCGCGGTTGGTCGGCACGTCCAGGACCGTGACCTGGCTGGCCATGTTGACGGTGTTGTCGGCGTTGAGCGTGAACCGGGCCAGGCGGTTGACGCCGGTCCACGTGGTCCAGTCGGCGGCGGTGCCGCTGGCGGGCGCGTCACCGGCCGGGGTGTTCAACGGCGGCGCGTAGTACAGGTAGATGTAGCGGTTGGTGGCGAAGTTCGGGTCCGCGGCAACGCCCTGCAGGCCCTCTTCGTCGTGGGTGTACACGGGGATGTTGGCGATGACGGTGGTGTTGCCGGCCACGTCGGTGCGCCGCAGCGTGCCGTTGCGCGCGGTGTGCAGGACCGAACGGTCCGGCAGCACGGTGATGGCCATGGGTTCGCCGGTCTCCGCCACGCCCTTGGCGAGCGTGACCTGTTGGAAGTCCGCGGCGTTGATCGCCGCCGCGGCCGGGGTGGCCGCCGTGGTGAGGACGCTGACCGCCGGGGTGACCAGGAGCAGGGCGGCCGCCATTGGCCGCCATCGTCGCACTGACCGATGTCGCTTCACGTGTTTCCCTTTCCTGACCGGCTCGCCAGGCAGGGCGCGCGCCGCCGCGCCGCAGCCGAAGCTGCCGTGTTGTCGGCCCTGGGGGCGGAGCGCACCTTCGGCATCCGCGCCGAACGGATCATCGAGAGAGCGCTCTCAGGGTCGTGCCGCCAACACTATGGACGTTAGATCCATGTGTCCAGATGTTTCGATGAGGTGTCCGAAACTTTGGCAGCACCGATCGAAAGTGCGCGGCCGGACCCGCGGCTGTCGTCGACCGGCCCGACCAGTGGTGGACGGTCCCGGAAACGGTCCGGGTCAGCCTGTAGCGACGAGGACGTCGACGTCGCGGAGGCCCGCGTCGGCGGCGTGCACCTCGACGATCCCGGCGATCGCGTCGCGGCCGAGGAGACGGTACCCGTCGGCGCGCAGCCGTCGGGCGACGTCGCGGTGTTCGTCGCCGGCCAGCCAGTGCAGTTCCCCGCCGACGGCGAGGGCCAGCGCGGGTTCGCCGGCTGCCAGCTCCGCCTCGGCCCGCGCGATCCACGCCGCGGCCTCGGCGCCGCCGGCGTGCAGCTCCTCGAGGCGGGTGTGGGAGCGGCCGAGCTGCGGGTCGCCCGCGTCGCTGGGCAGCAACGGGAAGACCGACACGGCCGTGCTCTCCCGCCGCACCCCCGACCACCGGACCGGCCCGTCCGCGTCGACGGCCTCGTTGTCCGCGTCGACGAACCAGTCCAGGGCCTCCAGCAGCGGCTCCACCAGCGCGGCCACCGTGTCGTCGTCGCGCTCGTCGAGGACGGCCGTGGTCAGCCCGTGCAGCTCGCCGAGCAGGGTGCGGTACCCGTTCGCCCAGGTCTCGGCGCTGTCCCGGGCGTAGTTGTGCACGATGAGGGTGGGCACTTCGGCCGGGTCGTCGTACCAGAGCCCGTAGTGCAGTCCGTCGCTGCCACCGGACAGGACCGTCACGAACTCCGGTGGGTCACACCGGTATCGGGCGTGGAGGCGCTCGTCGAGCCCGTCCCGGGCCCGCCGCTCCAGCCCGCCGTCGGCGAAATACTCGGTGAGCCCGAACGGCCGGACCATCAGATGCTCGACCGCCGCCCGCTCGGCGTCGCTCGCACTCTTCCAGAACGCGCAGAAGACGGCCAGGTGCCCCGGCAGGCGGAGCCCGTAGACCCGCTGGACGCGCTCGGCCACCGCATCGTGCCGCTCGTGCATCGTCGCCAGCGCCGCCCGCCGCCCCGCGTCATCGCCCACCAGCGCATCGTAGATGTTCAGCCGGGACTGAGCCGGGCTACCAGGCCCGGGTCGGCGAAAACGGTGACGGCGGCGACGGCGTCCTCCGCGGCGGTCAGCACCGCGACGGCGGCGGGCCGCACGGAGGTGGCCGGTGCGGCGGTCGCCGCCCTCGGCGGGTGGGTGCGGGCTCGGGTCAGCGGCTGACCAGGGTCTGGGCGACCTGGCCGTCGCCGATCGGGCGGCCGTCGAGGGTGGCGTGCACGTCGAAGAGGTAGCGGCGGCCGCGGACGTCGGCGAGGGTGGCGGTGACGATGAACCGCTGGCCGGTGTGGGCGGGGCCGGTGTGCCGGATGCCGATCCACGTGCCGAGGGACGCGGTCGCCGGGGCGAAGTGCGGGCGGAGCGTGTCGGCGGCGGTGTCCTCGAGGCAGGCGATGAGTGCCGGCGTGCTCAGCACCGGCTCGGTGTCCGGGACGTGGTCGGTGGTCTGGTCCGCGGTCACCGTGAACGTGCGGGTGCACGAGGCGCCGGGGCCCAGGTCGGTGCGCAGCAGGCGGTGCGGGGACTCGTCGCGGGGCGGGCCGGTGCGGACGCGGAGGTCGGCGACGAGGCGGTCGCCGCGCAGCAGGCGCAGGGTCGTGACCCGCCCGCCGCCGGCGCCGTCCACCGTGGTCAGCCGCAGCGGGCCGTCGCCGGTGCTGTCGCCGTCGCCGTACCAGATGAGCTGCTCGACGTGAGCGTCCTGCGGGACGGGCAGCAGCGGCAGGACGGTGAGGTCCGCCGGGGTGCCGTCGGGGGCGGTCCAGAGATCCGGCACGCGGCGCTCCCTACCTTGACATGCTCGAAGGGCCGGGAACAGAATGGCACAACCAAGCGCTTGTTTGGTAGAGGTCTTGGGGGTTTTCGTGCACGACCTGTTCCCGGCCGGTGCCGCGCCGGCGCCCGGCAGTGTCCACGAGCGTTACGTCGCCGACCGGCTCGCCGAGGTGCGCGACGGTGAGACGCTGCCCGACACGGTCCGCCGGCACGCCGCCGCGCAGCCGGACGGCGTCGCGTTCGTCGCCGGCGACGACCGGCTCACGTGGGCGCAGTTCGACGCCCGCTCGTCCGCGTTCGCCGCCCGGCTCGCCGACGCTGGGCTGCCCAGGGGCGCGCGCGTCGGTGTGCTGCTGCCCGACGGGGTCGAGGTGCACGTGGTGTACCTCGCGGCGATGAAGGCCGGCATGATCGTCGTGGCCATCGGCCCGCGGGCCGCCCGCCTCGAGGTCCGCCACCTGCTGACCGTCGGCGGCGCGACGGCCCTCGTCAGCCAGGAGCTGCACCGCGGTGAGCCCGTCAGCGCGCTCGTCGAGGGACTCGGCATCGGCGTACACCTGCTGCTGGACAAACTCCCGGACGCCGCCGACGCGCCGAAGGGGCCGCACGAGCTGCGCCGGGACGAGATCCACCTGCTGAACTCCACGTCCGGCACCACGGGCATGCCGAAGTGCGTGGTGCACAACCAGGACCGGTGGTACTACTACCACGAGCTCGCCGTCGAGTGCGGCGACCTGCGCACCGACGACGTGTTCCTGACGCTGATCCCGGCGCCCTACGGCTTCGCGCAGTGGACCGCCAACTTCACGCCCACGATCCTCGGCGCGCCCACGGTCGTCATGCCCCGCTTCACCGCCGACGAGGCGCTGCGCCTCATCGAACGCGAACGGGTCACCGTGGTCTGCTGCGTGAGCACCCAGTTCATCATGATGCTCAACTCGCCGCTCGCGTCCGAGGTCGACCTGTCGTCGCTGCGGGTCATGTTCACCGGCGGAGAGGCCGTGCCGTTCGAGCGCGCCGCCGAGTTCGAGCGGCGCACCGGGGCGAAGGTGCTGCAGTTCTTCGGCTCGAACGAGACCGGGGCGCTGTCGCGGACCTCGGTCACCGACACCACCGACCAGCGGCTGCGGACCGCGGGGAAGGTGATCGACGCGATGCGGGTGCGGCTGTTCGCGGCGGACGGCACGGACGTCACCGCCGCCGGCGGGCCCGGCCAGGCCGCCTGTGCCGGTCCCGCGACCTGCCTGGGGTACTTCGGCGATCCCGCCGCCAACGAGACGCTCTTCACCGCCGACGGCTGGATGCTCACCGGCGACATCTGCACCGTCGACGCCGACGGATACCTGCGGGTCGTGGACCGCAAGTCCGACTTCATCATCCGCGGCGGCAAGAACATCAGCGCGGCGGCCGTGGAGGACCACGTCGGCTCGCACCCGGCGGTGGCGATGGTGGCGGCGGTCGCCGTCCCCGACCCGACGTTCGGCGAGCGGGTCTGCGCCGTCGTGGTCCTGCGCGAGGAGGCATCCCTCGACCTGGACGGGTTGCGCGCGCACCTGGACGCCCGCGGGGTCTCCCGGGACAACTGGCCGGAGCGCCTCGAGATCGTGGCCGACCTGCCCCGGGGCTCCGGCGGGAAGGTCGCCAAGGCCGAACTGCGCCGGAGCCTGCGGGGCTGAGCGGACACGGGCGCGTTGCTCGTACGCTGTGCGCTGTGAAGGCAGTGGTCGTGGCGGCAGCGTTGCTGCTCGCCGGATGCAGCGCAGGCACGCCGGTCCCCGTCGCCGGCACCCCGTCGCCGTCGCCGTCGTTGCAGCCCCCGCCGTCGCCGTCGCCGTCGTCGCCGACGCCCGTGGAGCTGACGCTGGCGTTCGGTGGGGACGTGCACTTCACCGGGCGGACCGCGGGGCTGCTGAAGGACCCGGCGACCGCGATCGGGCCCCTCGCCGAGGTGCTGTCGGCCGCCGACCTCGCCGTCGTCAACCTTGAGACCGCGGTGACCACGCGGGGCACACCGGAGCCGAAGGAGTTCCACTTCCGGGCGCCCGTCGCGGCGTACGAGGCGGTGAAGGCCGCCGGGATCGACGCCGTGTCGATCGCCAACAACCACGCCCTCGACTACGGCCGGGCCGGGTTCGCCGACACCCTCGACGGGGCCGCCGCGGCCGGGGTGCCCACGTTCGGCGGCGGGCGCACGACCGACGAGGCGTACGCGCCGCTCGTCCTGACCGCCCGGGGCGTGCGGGTGGCGATCGTCGGGTACAGCCAGATCCACACCCTCGCCGAAAGCTGGAAGGCCGGTCCGTCGACGCCCGGGATCGCCCTCGCGTGGGACGTGCCGCGCGCCGTCGCCGCCGTCAAGGCCGCCCGCGACCACGCCGACCTCGTCGTCGTGTTCAACCACTGGGGCACCGAGACCGACCCGTGCCCCAACGCCAACCAGAAGTCCTTCGCCAAGGCCCTCGCCGACGCCGGCGCCGACATGATCATCGGCGCCCACGCGCACGTCCTGCAGGGCGACGGCTGGCTCGGACGGACCTACGTGGCCTACGGTCTGGGCAACTTCGTCTGGTACGTCGGCTCCGCCGACACCGGCGTGCTCAAGGTCCACGTCCGCGGCCGCTCGGTCACCGGCGCCGAACTCGTGCCGGCCGTCGTCTCGGGCACCGGGCAGCCGAAGCCGCTCACCGGCAGCGCCGCGACGGCCGCCACCAAGAAGTTCGCCGACCTGCGTCGCTGCACCGGTCTCGCCCCCGCTCCGCCGGTCGCCTGAAGACGCACGCCGGGGCCGCTCGCCGGGACCGGCGGAGCACGGGGCGCCCCGATCGGCGTGACCCGCATATGATCACGCCCGTGGCTGACTTCGATGTGCTGGTGATCGGCGGGGTCGGGGTCGACACCATCGTGCGGGTGCCGGACCTGGCGATCCCGGCGAGCGACAACATGCACGTCCCGCCGATCCAGGACTACGTCGCGCACTCCGGCAACGGGGTGGCGCTGGGGTTCCACTCGCTCGGGTTGCGGACCAGGTTCGTCGACTTCCTGGGCGACGACCAGCAGGGCGAGCTGATCCTGCGGCGGTACGCCGCCGCCGGCCTCGACTTCAGCAGCCTGCCCGCGCCGAACGGGACGCCGCGCAGCGTCAACCTGGTCGACGCGGCCGGGCGGCGGTTCTCGTTCTACGACGGGCGGCACCCGGCCGGGCTGACCCTGCCGCGGGAGTTCTACCTGCCGCTGCTGGAGCGGACCCGGCACGCGCACGTCAGCGGGCGGGACATGGCCGCGTTCGCGGACGCCCGGCGGCTCGGCGTCACCACCTCCTGCGACATCCACGCGTGGGACGGCGTCAACCCGTGGGGGCTGGAGTGCGCCCGCCAGGCGGACATCGTCTTCCTCAGCTCCGCCGCCGTACCCGAGAAGATCGACGACCTGATGCGCCTCCTGCTCGACGCGGGCACCGCCGAACTCGTCGTCGCGACCGAGGGCGACGCCGGCTGCCGCGTGCTGACCCGCGCCGGCGGCCAGGTGCGCCGCTTCCCGGTGGCGGAGCCCGAGCGCCCGGTCGTGGACAGCAACGGCGCCGGCGACGCGTTCAGCACGGCCTTCATGAGCCGCTGGTTCGCCGGTCGTCCCGTCGAGGAATGCGCCCTCGCGGGAGCCGTCTCCGGGGCGTTCGCGTGCGGCGCGCCCGGCACCCACGAGGAGCTGATCTCGGCGGACCAGCTGTCGCAGGCCGTGACGCGCGCCGAGCGGTCCCCCCGCTGGCGCGCCGGCCGCTGACGGTCCGCGGGCGCCGGCCGTGACCATCCTGGGATCTTGACGATGTGTCGGAGGCGCCCGATCCGGGGACGGTGATCGGCATGTTGCAGGATCAGGTCCTCGCCGGTCGCTACCGGCTGACCGAGGAGCTCGGCGTCGGCGGGATGGCAGTCGTGTGGAAGGCGCACGACGAGCTGCTGAACCGCCATGTCGCGGTCAAGGTCCTCGCCGGTGCGCAGACCGCCGCCCCGGCCGCCCGCCGCCGGGTCCTGGCCGAGGCGCAGGCCGCCGCGCAGGTGCAGCATCCGCACGTCGCCAACATCTATGACTACGGCGAGGCGACCGAGGGCTCCGGTCACCGCGTGCCGTACGTGGTGATGGAGCTGCTGCCCGGGCGCACGCTGTCGCAGCGGCTCGCCGCGGGCCCGCTGCCGCCGCGGGCCGCCCTGCGCGTGTGTGCCGAGGTCGCCGCCGCGCTCGCCGCCGCCCACGCCCGCAACGTGGTCCACCGCGACGTCAAGCCCGCCAACGTCATACTGACCCCGTCCGGGGCGAAGGTCGTCGACTTCGGGCTCGCCGCCATCGCCGGGCAACCGGACCTCGACGAGGACGGCCAGCTGCTGGGCACCGCGGCGTATCTCGCCCCGGAGCGGCTGACCGGGGACGAGGTGCTGCCGGCCTCCGACGTCTACGCCCTCGGCCTGCTCATCCACCGCGCGCTCACCGACGAGCTGCCGTGGGAGGCGGACACGCCGTCGCAGATGCTCAACGCGCACGTCTACGTCGAGCCCGAGCCCCTCACGCCGATGCCCGGCGTGCCCGGCGAGGTCAACGAGATCTGCGACCGGTGCCTGGCCAAGGACCCGGCGGACCGCCCGCCCGCCGCCGAGGTGGCGGCCGTGCTCGCCGCCGCCGCGGGCATCGCGCCCCCACCGACGGACGAGCTCCCCGAGGCCGTCGCGCCCTCGATGGACGAGCTCCCCGAGGCCGCCGCGCCCTCGGCGGACGACCTGTTCACGATCGTCGTGCCGTTGCCGGCACCGGCGGCACCTGTCGCGGGCGCCCCCGACCCCGGTCGTCGCCGGCGGACGGCGGTCGTCGCCGTCGTTGTCGCCGCGGTGGCGTCGGCGGGCACGGCCGCGGTCCTCATCGCGTTCGGCGCCGACCCCGCGAACGACAACCCGGCAGGCGCGCCGGTCGACTCTGCCGCGGCCCCGGCCGTCGCCGCCCCGTCCGCGGCGTGGACGAGCGCCCCGGCGGCGCTCCCGGAGCAGAGCGGCGCCGCCACGACCGGCACCGCCCGACCCGCCGGTGAGGGCACCGCGCCGCCGTCACCGACGATCGGACCCGGCCCGACACCACCCGCGTCGACGGCGCCACCGCCCGCCCCCGGCGTCACGGTCCAGGCCCTGGGCGGCGTGCTGCGGGCCCAGTGCGCCGGCAAGAAGGCGCAGGCCCTCAGCCTGGACACCGCCGCGGGCTACAGCGTGCAGGAGTACCGGCCCGGACCCGCCGACGAGGTCAGGGCGGTGCTCGTCGCACCCGCCAACAGGAGCGAGATCAAGGTCAAATGCCCGGGCGGCAAACTGTCCGCCGAGGTGAAGGAGGTCCAGCCGAAGCCGTGAGCGCGCCCGTCCGGTCAGCGGCTGTAGCGGTGCTTGACGCCGACCGGGAAGTAGTCCGGGTCGCCGGGCTCACGGACCTCGACCACCGGGGTCCGGTGCTCCGCCGGCACGTAGTTGGCGAACTCGCTGTTGAGCCTCATGAGGGTTTCGTGCACCGCCACCGCGACGCGGGCCGGATCGGGCGCCGGGCGGTCCGGGGCGCGTTCGACGACGACGGACAGGCGGCGGTCCTCGTCGGCGGTGGTCAGCACCTGGATCACGAACCTGCCGGTCAGCCGGTCGGCGAGCGTCGGGTCCTCCAGGGCGACGGTGACGTTCTCCGGATAGATGTTGGCGCCGAAGTACGACACGGTGAACAGCGACCGGCCGAAGACGTAGACGAACGGGCGCTCGTCGTCGCCGGGCCCGGACACGTCGAGGCCGTGCCGCGCGCAGAATTCGACCAGCGAGGCGTGGCTGAGCAGGCCGCCCTCGTCCGCGATGTGGTAGCGCACCAGCGGCACGCCGCCGTCGCCGGTGAAGACCAACGTGCCGTCGACGCATTCGAAGTAGCGCAGCATCGGGTCGTACTGCACGAGCGTCGGCAGCCGCGGGTCGCCGAAGAGTTCGCGGGCCAGCGGCGGGCGCGACGCCAGGAACCGGCGGATGCGCACGCTCAGCGGGGTCTCGTTGCCCAGGACGCCCGCGTCGGCGGTGCCGTAGAGCGACACCGAGTCACGCTCGGGGCGGGTCATCCCGGCGCGCTGCCCCATCAGGTCCCGCCACGCCTCGCTGAACACCTCACCGGCCAGCAGCATCTTCACCCGGTACGCGGGCCAGTCGACGCCGCGGCGCACGCCTTCGTCGACGACGTTCTTCACGAACGGCGGGTAACCGGCGAGGACGACCTGCTCATACCGCGGCGCCAGCTCCCCGACGACGCGCAGGATCTCCTCCACCGAGTTCCCCGGTGTGGCCACCGTGACCGGATACCGTTACCTTTCAGTGCGCTTTAGTGAGCACACGGTCAGTAGTCCCGCCTTGCGGTGGGGCGGTCCCGGTCTTGCCGGCGGGTGCCGTGCCGGGTTGACGCTTCGCAGCCACCTGCCCGTCGTGGCGGGTCTTCTGGTCGGCTCCACGTCCTGCCACCGGGCCACTCCCGGCGGTGTCGTACTCGGCCGCGAGAGCGGCGAGGTTGCGTGCGGCGTTGAGGTCCCGGTCCAGGACCAAGCCGCAGGCGTCGCAGGTGTATTCGCGCTCGGACAGGGCCAGCTTGGTTTTCACCGTGCCGCAGCCCGAGCAGGTCTTGCTGGACGGATACCAGCGGTCGGCCACGATCAGCCGGCCGCCGTTCCACTGGGTCTTGTAGGTGAGTTGTCGGCGGACCTCGGCGAAACCGGCGTCGGCGATGTGCCGGGCCAGGCGCCGGTTCGACAGCATGCCGGACACGTTGAGGTCTTCGACCACGACCGTGCCGTACTCACGGGTCAGCCGGGTGGTGAGCTTGTGCAGGCCGTCTCGGCGCAGGTTCGCAACCCGGGCGTGCGCCCGGCCGAGTCTGGCGGTGGCGCGCTGCCACCGGTTCGACGGGCGTTGCCCGGTACGGCGGTCCGGGCCGGTCTTCCGCGACAGCGCCCGGCCCAGTGTCCGCAGCCGGTGTTGCGC
>NZ_JBEXDG010000027.1:68416-130500 GCF_040605635.1 Dactylosporangium sp. NPDC005555 | reverse complement strand
AACGGGAGCTTCGTTGCTGCGCAAGCCGCCACGCGGCATCGACAACCCTCGACGCAAATCCTTAACTCACCGGCATTGCGCCAGAGCAGCACAAAGTCTTCCGGATCATCGAGAACCGGAGCGGACCGGTCTCCGACGCTCGCCGGGACAGGCGCGCCGGTCGAGCGGCTCCACCGGATCCCGCGTGCGCGCCACTGCCCATGTGGGGGTGGCGCGTCTCGTACGTGAGCGGATGCGGAAGCTCGATGGCCGGGACGGGTCAGCGGACCGGGTGGCCTGCTTCCCGGAGGGAGGTCTTCACGTCGCCGATGGAGAGGTCGCCGAAGTGGAAGACGCTGGCGGCGAGGACCGCGTCGGCGCCTGAGTCCACCGCGGGGGCGAAGTGCCCGAGGGCGCCGGCGCCGCCGCTGGCGATGACCGGGATCGACACGACCGCGCGGACGGCCTTGATGAGCTCCAGGTCGAAGCCGTCCTTCGTGCCGTCGGCGTCCATCGAGTTGAGCAGGATCTCGCCGGCGCCGAGGTCGGCGACCCGGGCGGCCCACTCGACGGCGTCGAGGCCCGCGCCGCGGCGGCCGCCATGGGTGGTGACCTCGAAGCCGCTCGGTTGGCCGGCGGCCCGGCGTACGTCCAGCGACAGCGTCAGCACCTGGTTGCCGAAGCGTTCGGCGATCTCGGCGATGAGCTCGGGCCGGGCGATCGCGGCCGTGTTGACGCCGACCTTGTCCGCGCCGGCGCGCAGGAGGGTGTCGACGTCGGCGACGGCCCGGACGCCGCCGCCGACGGTGAGCGGGATGAAGACCGTCTCGGCGGTGCGGCGGACCACGTCGAGCATCGTGGACCGGCCGTCCGACGAGGCGGTCACGTCGAGGAAGACGAGCTCGTCGGCGCCCGCGGCGTCGTACGCCGCGCCGAGCTCGACCGGGTCGCCGGCGTCGCGGAGGTTGACGAAGTTGACGCCTTTGACGACGCGGCCGGCGTCGACGTCAAGACACGGAATGACCCGCACCGCGACGCTCATGCCGCCACCTCCGTCGGGGCCATGCTCGAGCCGAGCTCCGAGCCGCTGACGGCCACCACCCTCGCTTCGCTCACGCGCCGACCTGAGCCACAACTGCACCCACGACGAGCAGCTCCTCCGCTACGCTCCGGGCCGCTCATGCCGCCACCCTCGCTTCGCTCACGCGCCGACCTGAGCCACAACTGCACCCATGATGAGCAGCTCCTCCGCTTCGCTCCGGGCCGCTCATGCCGGCTGCTCGGCCAGGACCTCGAGGGCCGCGGTGACGTCGAAGGCGCCCGCGTACAGGGCCTTGCCGACGATGACGCCCTCGACGCCGGCGGGCTCGAGCGCGGCGAGCTGGCGCAGGTCGTCGAGCTTGGAGACGCCGCCGCTGGCGATGACCGGCTTCTTGGTGCGGCCGGTGACCTCCAGCAGGAGGGTCAGGTTGGGGCCGGTGAGGGTGCCGTCGCGCATGACGTCGGTGACGACGTACCGGGCGCAGCCGGCCTTCTCGAGCCGGTCGAGCACCTCGAACAGGTCGCCGCCCTCCTTGGTCCAGCCACGCGCGGCGAGCTGGTGGCCGCGGACGTCGAGGCCGACCGCGACCTGGTCGCCGTAGGTGGCGCACACGTGGTCGCACCAGTCCGGGTTCTCCAGGGCGGCGGTGCCGAGGTTGACCCGGGTCGCGCCGGTCGCCAGGGCCGCCCGCAGCGACGCCTCGTCGCGGATGCCGCCGGACAGCTCGACCTGCACGTCGAGGCGGCGCACCACGTCGGCGAGCAGCTCGGCGTTGGAGCCCCGGCCGAACGCGGCGTCGAGGTCGACGAGGTGGATCCACTCGGCACCCTGCCGCTGCCAGGCGAGGGCCGCCTCGAGCGGGTCACCGTACGTCGTTTCACTGCCGGCGGCGCCCTGGACGAGACGGACCGCCTGGCCGTCGGCGACGTCGACGGCGGGCAGGAGCTGCAGGGCCATGGTTGGAGATCCTTCTGTCAGGTTCGGCGATCGACGTGGACGGTCAGAGGCAGCGGGTGGAGCGAACGGCCGGGACGGTGGTCGAACGAAGCGGCCGGGACAGCGGTCAGAACAAGCGGTCGGAGCAAGCGGTCGGACGAACCGTCGGAGCAGAACCGTCGGGACAGTGGTGTCAGAGGCGGCGGTCGAGGACGAGCACGGTGAGCGCCGGGGCGGCGACGACGACGAGGGCGCTGAGCCCGATCCGGGCCGCGACGGTGTCGACGAACACCCAGATCATCGTGAGCGCCAGCAGGACGAGCAGGACGATGACGGAGCGCTGACCCCGGGAGCGACGTGCGAAGAGCTTACCGGTCCTGCCGAGCTTCACCTTCGGGACCAGCTTGCGCACCGCGATCCGCCGCCGGCGGCGCCGATCGGCCTTGAGCAGGCGCTCGGCCCGCTCGGCCTCCAGCACCGCCCGCCGCCGGGCGCGTTCCTTAGACAAGGCTGCCGAGCCAGTTGGACAGCAGCGTCGCGCCCGCGTCGCCGGACTTCTCCGGGTGGAACTGGGTCGCACGCAGGACATCCGACTCGAACGCGGCCACGAACGGCGCACCGTGCACCGTCGTCGCGACCTTGATGCCGGCGGCCCGCTGGGCCTCGACGGGGGTGGGCGCATAGGAGTGCACGAAGTAGAACCGGGTGTCGTCGGGCAGCCCGGCGCCGAGGACGGTGCCGGCGGGCCAGTCCACCGTGTTCCACCCCATGTGGGGCACGACCGGGGCGTGCAGGACGGTCACCGCGCCGGGGGCGAGCCCGAGGCCCTTGGTGACGACGCCGTGCTCCTCGCCCTCCTCGAAGAGGACCTGCATGCCGACGCAGATGCCGAGGACCGGCGCGCCGACCCTGACCCGCTCGGCGATCGTGGGCCCGGCACCGAGCTCGTCGATGCCCGCCATGCAGGCCGCATATGCCCCGACGCCGGGCACGACGAGCCCGTCGGCGCGGGCGGCCTTGCCGAGGTCGGACGTGACCTCGACGTCGGCGCCGACCCTGGCGACGGCCCGCTCGGCGGAGCGCAGGTTGCCCGAGCCGTAGTCGAGGATGACCACCTTCTTCATGCCGTGCCCCTCTACAGCCAGAGCAGCCCGCCGGCCGCGGCCACGGCGGCGAGCAGCAACGTGATCACGAACGGCACCTTGGACGTGCTCTGCTGCCGCAGCGACAGCGCGCCACCGACCAGGATCCCGGCGAGCCCGAGCAGCAGGATGCTCACAGCGCGCCCTTGGTGCTGGGCACCACACCGGCGTTGCGCGGGTCGAGGGCACATGCCTGACGCAGTGCCCGGGCAACCGCCTTGAACTGGGCCTCAACGATGTGGTGCGCGTCGGGCTGGGCGCCGTGCCGGCCGGCACGCAGGATGCTGACGTGCAGCGTGACCCGGGCCGAGTGGGCGAACGACTCCCAGATGTGGCGGGTCAGGCTGGTCGGGTAGTTGCCACCGATGTGCGGGGCGATGTTGGCCGGCTCGTCGTGCACCATGTAGGGCCGGCCGGACAGGTCGACGACGGCGGAGGCGAGCACCTCGTCGAGCGGGACCTGGGCATTGCCGTAGCGGGTGACGCCGGCCTTGTCGCCGAGCGCTTCGGCGAACGCGGCGCCGAGCGCGAGCGCGGTGTCCTCGACGGTGTGGTGCGCGTCGATCTCGAGGTCACCGACGGTCTGCACCCGCAGGTCGAACCCACCGTGCTTGGCGATCTGGTTGAGCATGTGGTCGTAGAAGCCCACGCCGGTCGAGATCTCGCCGATCCCGGTGCCGTCGAGGTCGAGCTCCACGGAGACCTTGGTCTCCTTGGTGACCCGCTCGATCTTGGCGGTGCGACTCACAGCAGCTCCTCCAGTGCATTCAGGAAAGCGTCGGTCTCCTCGGGCGTGCCGGCGGTGACCCTCAGCCAGCCGGGGACGCCGACGTCGCGGATCAGCACCCCGCGGTCGAGCATCGCCTGCCAGACCCCTTTGCTGTCGTCGCGGGGCGCGCCGAACAGCACGAAGTTGGCGTCGCTGTCGGCGACCCGCAGGCCCCAGCCGCGCAGCGTGGTGACGATCCGGTCGCGCTGGGCCTTGACCGCGTCGACGGTCGACAGCAGCGCGCCGGTGTGCGCGAGCGCGGCCCGCGCGGCGGCCTGGGTCAGCGCCGACAGGTGATACGGCAGGCGCACCAGCTGCACCGCCTCGACGACGGCGGGGTCGGCGGCGAGATAGCCGACCCGGCCCCCGGCGAGCGCGAACGCCTTGCTCATCGTGCGGGTGACGACCAGCCGCGGGAACTCCTCGATGAGCGACAGCGCGAACGGCGTGCCGGGGCGCGCGAACTCGGCATAGGCCTCGTCGACGAGCACCATCCCGCCGGCGGCGGCCGCGACGGCCCGCACCACGTCGAGGGGCAGCGCGGTGCCGGTCGGGTTGTTGGGCGAGCAGAGGATGACGATGTCGGGCCGGTGCTCGCGGACCTTGGCGACGGCGTGCTCGGCGGTCAGCGCGAAGTCGGCGTCGCGCAGCCCGTCGACCCACGCGGTGCCGGTGCCGGCGGCGAGCAGCGGGTGCATCGAATACGACGGGGTGAAGCCGAGCACGGTGCGGCCCGGCCCGCCGAAGGTCTGCAGCAGCTGCTGCTGGATCTCGTTGGAGCCGTTGGCGGCCCACACGTTGCGCCAGGTGAGCCCGTGCCGCAGGTAGGCGGCGAGGTCGGTGCGCAGCGCGACCGCGTCACGGTCGGGGTAGCGGTTGAGGTCGCGCAGGACCGCGGAGAGCGCCTTCTCCATCTCCGCGACGGCCGCTTCGGGCAGCGGATACGAGTTCTCGTTGGTGTTGAGCCGCACGGCGACGTCGAGCTGCGGCGCGCCATAGGGCGTCATCCCGCGCAGCTCGTCGCGCAGGGGCAGATCCTCCAGGCGGGTCACTGTGCGAACCTCACCTTCACGGCGGCGCCGTGCGCCGGCAGGTCCTCGGCCTCGGACAGGGTGACCACGTGGTCGGCGACCTCGGCGAGGGCGTCGCGCCCGTATTCGATGAGCTGCACGCCGCGCAGAAACGTCTGCGTCGACAGGCCCGAGGAGTGCCGGGCGCAGCCACCGGTCGGCAGCACGTGGTTGGAGCCGGCGCAGTAGTCACCGAGCGACACCGGCGACCAGGCGCCGACGAAGATGGCGCCGGCATTCCAGACGCGCTCCGCGACGGCCCGCGCGTCGCGGGTCTGGATCTCCAGGTGCTCGGCGCCATAGGCGTCGACGACGCCCAGGCCCTGCTCAAGGTCGTCGACGATGACCGTGGCCGACTGGGTGCCGGTGAGCGCCTCGGTGACCCGCTGCAGGTGCTTGGTCGCCGCGACCTGCCGGGTGATCTCCGCCTCGACCGCCTCGACGAGCTCCAGCGACGGCGTGACGAGCACGCTCGCGGCCAGGGGGTCGTGCTCGGCCTGGCTGATCAGGTCGGCGGCGACGTGGCGCGGGTCGGCGGTGTCGTCGGCGAGGATCGCGATCTCGGTCGGCCCGGCCTCGGCGTCGATGCCGACGACGCCGCGCAGCATGCGCTTGGCGGCGGTGACCCAGATGTTGCCCGGGCCGGTGATCATGTCGACCGGCTCGCAGCCCTCCTGGTCGCCGTAGCCGAACATGGCGACCGCCTGGGCGCCGCCGACGGCATAGACCTCGTCGACGCCGAGCAGCGCGCACGCGGCCAGGATGTTGACATTGGGCAGGCCGGTGTCCTTCTGCGGCGGGCTGGTGACCGCGATCGACGGCACGCCCGCGACCTGCGCCGGCACCACATTCATGATCACGCTCGACGGATAGACGGCAAGGCCGCCGGGCACGTAGAGCCCGACCCGGCGGACCGGGACCCACCGCTGGGTGACCGCGCCGCCGGCGCTCAGCCGCGTCGTCACCTCGGCGCGCCGCTGGTCGCCGTGGACCTTGCGGGCCCGGGCGATCGACTCGAGCAGCGCGGCACGGACCGCCGGGTCGAGGCCGGCCTCGGCCGCGGCGATCGCCTCGGCGGGCACCCGCAGGTCCGTCAGCTCCACCCCGTCGAGCCGGCGGGTGGCGTCGCGGACCGCGCTCGCCCCATGCTCGCGGATGGCCTCGACGATCGGGCGCACCTGCTCGGTGGCGACGGAGACATCAAGGGCGGCACGGGGCAGCAGACGGCGCGGATCCGTGGTGGAGCCGCGCAGGTCGATCCGGTTCAGCACCCTTGGGAGTCTAGGCGGAACCCCCGACAATTATTCCGCCGCGTCCCGCTGTGCGGGCTGTCGGGATTGCGCCCAGCGCCAGTTCAGCTCGGCCGCGTCCGGTGACGGCCCGGGCAGCGCACCGGCCTCGCCGCGCCGCATTCCGTCCAGCATCAGGGCCAGGTGGCGGCGGCGCAGCTCGACGGTGCGGTCACGGTCCGGCACCCGGATCGCGGCGCACGCCTCGAGGATCAGCGTGACATCCGCCACCACGAAGTCCGGCCGCAGCCCGCCGCCCTCGTGCGCCCTGGCGACAAGGTCGCCGGCGAGTGTGCCGGCCCGCATCGCGTCGGCGCCCATCTCGGGCGTCGGGGTGAAGGTGCCCGCCAGGTGGACGGTCAGCGAATGCACGTCGGCCTCCACCACGCCGCCGAGGAAGCGCACCAGCGCCGCCCACCCGTCGGGCTCCTCGCGGGCCCCCTCCGCCTCGGCGATGAAGGTGCGCAGACCGTCGTGGCACAGCGTCCGCAGCAGGTCGTCCTTGCCCTTGTACCGCCGGTACAACGCGCTGATCCCGACTCCGGCGCGCTCGGCGACAGCGGCGATCGGGGCCTTCGGGTCCTCCAGGAACACATCGCGCGCGGCGGCGAGGATCGCTGCGTCGTTGCGGGCCGCCTGCACCCGCCGGCCGGACAGGTTCGTCGTCATGCCGCCACTGTACCCCAGATCTGGAACGGATCGTTCCGGTCTGCTAGTGTCAAATGCGGAACGAAGCATTCCGTTCTTACCACCTCGGAGGTTGACCGTGATCCGCTCGTACACCGTGGAAATCCCGCAGACCGCGATCGACGACCTGCACGCCCGCCTCCGCGCGGCGCACTGGCCCGACGAGCTGCCCGGCGTCGGCGACAGCTACGGCGTGCCGGCCGACCGGATCCGGGCGCTGACCGAGCACTGGCTGGAGCGCTTCGACTGGCGTGCCGTCGAGGCGCGGATCAACCAGCACCCGCAGTTCGTCACCGAGATCGACGGCGAGGACATCCACTTCCTGCACGTCCGCTCGCCGCGGCAGGACGCGCTGCCGCTGATCCTCACCCACGGCTGGCCCGGCTCGATCGTCGAGTACCTCGACGTCATCGAACCCCTGTCGCAGGACTTCCACCTGGTCATCCCGTCACTGCCCGGCTTCGGCTTCTCCGGCCCGACCCGCAGCCGCGGCTGGAACCGGCACCGCACCGCCCGCGCCTGGAACGAGCTGATGGCCCGCCTCGGCTACGAACGCTTCGGCGCCGTCGGCAACGACGCCGGCTCGATGATCGCCCCCGAGCAGGGCCGCAACGCTCCGGACCGGGTCGTCGGCGTGCACGTCACCCAGCTCTTCTCGTTCCCCAGCGGCGACCCTGCCGAGTTCGCCGTCCTCGACGAGGCCGGACACGCGGCCCTCGCCAAGCTCCAGTGGTTCCACGACAACCTCATGTCGTTCAACATCCTGCACAGCCAGCAGCCGCAGACCCTGGCGTTCGCGCTCGCCGACTCACCCGTCGGGCTCCTCGCGTGGAACGCGCAGCTGTTCGGCGCCTCCCTCGACCCGGATTTCATCCTCGCCAACGTCGCCGTCTACTGGTTCACCCGCACCGCGGCGTCGGCGATGCGCTTCTACTACGAGGACGCGCACGCCGAGGAGACCGTCAGCGGCCCCACGACCGTGCCGACCGGCCTGGCCATGTTCGCCGGCGACTTCCAGTCCATCCGGCCCTTCGCCGAGCGCGACCACTCCAGGATCGTGAGCTGGCACTCGTACGGCACCGCCCCGGCACACCTCGAAGGGCGCGACGCGGGCGGCCACTACGCCGCGCACGAGGCCACCGACCTCCTCGTCAGCGACATCCGCGAATTCTTCGCCGCGCTGCGGTGAACGTGGCCGGTCCGCTCGGCTAGGCTTCGCCCGTGGAGGAAGCGAACGAACCCGAGCGGACCCTCCTGCCGCTGTTTCCCCTCGGCACGGTGCTGTTCCCGGGGCTGGTCCTGCCCCTGCACGTGTTCGAGCCCCGCTACCGCACGCTCGTCCAGCACCTCGCCGAGCTGCCCGCCAACCTCCCCCGCGAGTTCGGCGTCATCGCCATCCGCCGCGGCTGGGAGGTCGGCCGGGTCGACGGCGAGTCCGGTGAGACCGCCGACGCGTCGATCACCGCCGGCGAGGCGCTCTCGCTGTACGAGGTCGGCTGCGCGGCCGAGATCCGGCAGATGACCGAGCTCCCCGACGGCCGCTTCGACCTCATGACCGTCGGCCGCCGCCGCTTCCGGCTCCTCGGCCTCGCCCGCAACGACGCCCCCTACCTCACCGGCGAGGTCGAATGGCTCCCCGAGCCGAAGGGCGAGCCCGACCGCGAGGAGGAACTGGCAGCGGGCGTGCTCGCGGCGTTCCAGCAGTACCTGAAGGCGGTCCGCAGCGACGAGGACGGCGACGGCGAGCAGCTCCCCGACGACCCGACGGTCCTGTCGCACCTGGTCGCGGCAACTGCGTCGCTGACCCTGGAGGACCGGCAGTCGCTGCTCGCCGAACCCGACACGACCAGCCGCCTGAAGGCCGAACGCACCCTGCTCCGCCGCGAGGCGGCCCTGCTCGGCCAGGTGCGCGCGGTGCCGGTCGCCCTGTCGGACCTCGCGGTGCCCTCCAGCCCCAACTGACCACAGCCGTGGCCGCTGGCCAGCCGGCGCGCCACCTTCGCGGGGCTGCTGGCTGGGCCGACGCCGACTGGGCGTCGCCGGGCTGACCGGAGGCTGCCTGGTTGCCGGTGGGCTGACCTGCCGCGGGCCACGCCGGCGGGCCGTGGAAAGGTTGTCCGTCGGCGGACTGGACGAAGCCGGCCGGACGGAGGCCTTTTGCAGAGGTCGAACCGGGACGGTTCACGTCGGGCCTGACCGGCCACTGGAAGGCCAGCCGTCAGCACCCGTCAGCCCCGTCAGCTGTCGGCCGGTCAGCCCGTGCCGGTCAGCCCGTGCCGGCCGGGCCGGGCGGAGGCTTGCGGAGGTCGAGCCGGGACGGTTCGCCGTGGGTGTGGTCGGTCGTGGGCTGGCCGGGTGACGCCTCGCCGCTGCCGGTCGGGCCGAACGCCGACTGGGCGTCGCCGGGCTGACCGGAGGCTGCCTGGTTGCCGGTGGGCTGACCTGCCGCGGGCCACGCCGGCGGGCCGTGGAAAGGGTGTCCGTCGGCGGACTGGACGGGGCCGGGCCACGGCGGCGGGCCGTGGAAAGGTTGTCCGTCGGCGGGCTGGACGCGGCTGGGCCATGACGGCGGCGGGCCGTAGGTGGGATGGCCGTCCGCCGGGGGTGGGCCGTAGGCGAGGTGGTCGTGGCCGGGATGCGGGTAGGGCTGGCCGGGGTAGAACTCGGCGTCGGGGTCCGTCTCCCAGGTGAGCGTCGGGGAGGTGTGGAAGCCGGCCAGGCAGGTGTAGATCACGGCGGCGGCGAGGGCCTGGACGAGGAGGGAGCCCTTGACCCAGGGGATCACGCCGTACAGCAGGCCGGCCTCGCCGGCGCGGACCTTGGCGGGGCGGAAGATGCGGGTGTCGACGGGGGCGTGCTCGACGAGGTCGAGGTAGTGGGCGTAGCCGATCTTGTTGCCGAGCCAGGCGGCGAGCGCCGCGCCGGCCGCGGAGCCGATGACGAGACCGGCCAGGATGAACGGGCCGCGGTAGCGGCGCAGGACGAACCAGGCGGTGACGGCGAGCAGGATGCCGGCGACCGCACCGATGATCATGAACCAGCCGTCGTCGGCGAAGTAGCCCTCGGGCTCGCCTTCGATGGGATAGGGGCCGACCTGCGTCTGGACGAGCTCGACCTTCGGCGCGATCCAGGACCAGATCAGGCCGACCGGCGCGCCGAGGGCGGCCACGGCGACCGTGGCGACCAGGCCGAACAACACCTCCTGCCCGAGTGACCTGCCCCGGGGCGGCGTGGACGGCTTGGGCAGCTCCGGCTGGTCGATCGGCTCGATCGGGGCGATGCTCACCATCCCATCCTGCCAGGCGCCGGGGCCGCGCCAAGACCCGTGCCGCTGCTCAGGCCCGGACCACTGCCACCTGCCAGGGGACCGGCGCCGAAGGCCGAGGAGGCGCCGGCGGATGGCACGGCGGACGGGCCGAGGAGGGTCGTGAGCTCGGCGAGCAGCTGGGCGGAGACCGTCACGCACTGCGGGCCGAGGGCCAGGAGGGTCCGCTGCGAGCCGTTGACCAGCTCGACCTGGACCTCGATGCCGCCGGGGTGTCGGGCGACGAGCTCCCGCAGCCGCCCCACGAGCGGCGTCGTGCACCGCCCCGGCGCCAGCGACAGCACCAGCGGCGGGCCAGCCGGAGACGGACCGGCCGGAGGCGGGTCGGCCGGTGGTGCCGCCGGAGACAAAAGATCAGCAGGCAGCGGACCGGCGGACAGCGAAGGGGCGAGCTGGGCCAGGTCAGGAGCCGCGAGGTCGCTCACCATCACCCGCGGCGCCTCCTCGCGACGGTCCACCCGCCCCTTGATCGCCACCACGGCGTCCTCGGCGACATACTCCCCGACCAGCTCATACGTGTTGGGGAAGAACATGACCTCCACCGCGCCGTCCAGGTCCTCCAGCGTCGCCGACGCCCACGGCCGGCCCTGCCGGGTCACCCGGCGCTGCACGCCCGACAGGATCCCGGCGAGGGTGACCGTCGTGCCCTCGGGGACGGTGTCCTCCTCGGCGAGCGCGGCGACGGACCGGTCCGCGGCCCGGCGCAGCGCCGCCTCCATGCCGCGCAACGGATGGTCGGAGACATACAGGCCGAGCATCTCGCGCTCGAAGGCGAGCAGCTCCGCCCTGTCCCACTCGATCGCGGGGATCGGCGGCGACACGTCCAGCGTGGCGCCGCCGAACAGGTCGAACTGGCCGATGGCCTCCTTGCGCTTGGTGGTCATGACGGCCTCGACGGCGTCGGCGTGGACGGCGAGCAGGCCCCGGCGGGTGTGCCCCAGGGAGTCGAAGGCGCCCGCCTTGATGAGCGACTCGATCGTCTTCTTGTTGCACACGACCTGGTCGACCTTGGCGAGGAAGTCGTAGAAGTCGTCATACGGCCGGGCGCGGACGATCGCCGCGACCGCCGCGGCCCCGACGTTGCGCACGGCGTTGAGGCCGAAGCGGATGTCGGCGCCCACGGCGGCGAAGCGGCCCTGGGAGGCGTTGACGTCGGGCGGCAGGACGCGGATGCCCATGCGCCGGCACTCGGCGAGGTAGAACGCGGAACGGTCCTTGTCGCCGCCGATCGAGGTGAGCAGGCCGCTCATGTACTCCGCGGGATAGTTGGCCTTCAGATACGCGGTCCAATAGGCGACGAGCCCGTAGGCCGCGCTGTGCGCCTTGTTGAACGCGTAGTCGGAGAAGGGCACGAGCAGGTCCCACAGGGTGCGGACCGCGCCGTCGGAATAGCCGCGCTCGCGCATCCCGGCGGAGAACGGCGCGAACTCCCGGTCGAGGATCTCCTTCTTCTTCTTGCCCATGGCGCGGCGCAGCAGGTCGGCGGCGCCGAGGGAATAGCCGGCGACGCGTTGCGCGATCGCCATGACCTGCTCCTGGTAGACGATCAGGCCGTAGGTGTCGCCGAGGATGTCGGCGAGGGGCTCGGCCAGCTCGGGGTGGATCGGGGTGACGGGGCGGCGGCCGTTCTTGCGGTCGGCGTATTCGTTGTGCGCGTTGGCGCCCATCGGGCCGGGCCGGTAGAGCGCGCCGACCGCGGAGATGTCGGCGAACGCGTCGGGGGCCATGGAGCGCAGCAGGGCGCGGACGGGGCCGCTGTCGAACTGGAAGACGCCGATCGTGTCGCCGCGGGACAGCAGCGCATAGGTCGCCGGGTCGTCGAGCGGCACGGACTCGACGGCGACGTCGACGCCCCGGTTCTGCCGGATCGCGTCGAGCGCGTCGTCGACGATGGTGAGGTTGCGCAGGCCGAGGAGGTCCATCTTGAGCAGGCCGATATCCTCGCAGGCACCCATGTCCCACTGGGTGATGATCGCGCCGTCCTGCTCGCGGCGCTGGATCGGCAGGACGTCGATCAGCGGCTCGCGGGACAGGATGACGCCGGCGGCGTGCACGCCCCACTGCCGCTTCAGCCCTTCGAGGCCGCGGGCGGTGTCGACGACGGTGCGGACCTCCGCCTCGCTCTCATAGAGCCGGCGCAGCTCGGCGGCCTCCTGGAAGCGCGGGTGGGCCGGGTCGAACGCGCCGCTGAGCGGCATGTCGCGGCCCAGCACGGGCGGCGGCACCACCTTGGTGATCCGCTCGCCGACGGAGAACGGCAGGCCGAGCACCCGGGCGGAGTCCTTGATCGCGGCTTTGGCCTTGATCGTCCCATACGTGATGATCTGCGACACCCGGTCGTCGCCATAGCGCTCCGTGGCATAGCGGATGACCTCGCCGCGGCGGCGCTCGTCGAAGTCCATGTCGATGTCGGGCATGCTGACCCGCTCGGGGTTGAGGAACCGCTCGAAGAGCAGCCCGTGCTCGATGGGGTCGAGCTGGGTGATCCCGAGGGCATAGGCGATCAGCGCGCCGGCGGCGGACCCGCGGCCGGGGCCGACGCGGATGCCGCTGCGCCGGGCGTGCGCGACGAGGTCGGCGACGACCAGGAAGTAGCCCGGATAGCCCATGCTGCCGATCACGGACAGCTCATAGTCGGCCTGGCGGGCGTGCTCGGCGGGCACCCCGGCCGGGAAGCGCCGGGCCAGGCCGCGCAGCACCTCGGCGCGCAGCCACGAGTCCTCGGTCTCGCCGTCGGGCACCGGGAAGCGGGGCATCAGGTCGCGGTGCGCGAAGACCTGGGCGTAGGACCCGATCCGCTCGGCGATCTCCAGCGTGGCGTCGCAGGCGCCGGGCACCTCGGCGTCCCACAGCCGGCGCATCTCCTCGGCGGTCTTCAGGTAGAAGTCGCGGGCGTCGAACTTGAACCGCTTCGGGTCGGCGAGGGTGGTGGCCGACTGCACGCACAGCAGCGCCTCGTGCGCGTCGGCGTCCTCGGGATGCGTGTAGTGCAGGTCGTTGGTGGCGACCGGGGTCAGCCCGAGCCGCTCGCCCAGCCGCAGCAGGTCGGCCCGGACCCGGGTCTCGATGCCGAGGCCGTGGTCCATCAGCTCCAGATAGACATTGCCGGGGCCGAAGATGTCGCGCAGGTCGCCGGCGGCGGCGCAGGCGCGCTCGAAATCGCCGATGCGCAGCCAGGTCTGCACCTCTCCCGACGGGCAGCCGGTCGTGGCGATGACGCCCTGACTGTAGCGCTGCAGCAGGTCACGGTCGGCGCGCGGTTTGTAGAAATACCCCTCGATGCTCGACATGGACGACAGCCTGAAGAGATTGCGCAGCCCGGCGGCGTCGGCGGCGAGCAGGGTCAGGTGCGTGTAGGCACCGCCGCCGGAGACGTCGTCCTCGCCGCCGCCGGCCCAGCGGACCCTGGTGCGGTCGCCGCGGTGGGTGCCGGGCGTCACATAGGCCTCGATGCCGAGGATCGGCTTGACCCCGGCGGCCAGCCCCTGCCGGTGGAAGTCATAGGCGCCGAACATGTTGCCGTGGTCGGTCATGGCGAGCGCCGGCTGGCCGAGCGCGGCCGCCGAGCCGAACAGCGGCCCGAGCCGGGCGGCCCCGTCCAGCATCGAATACTCGGTGTGTACGTGCAGATGTACGAACGACCCCACGTCGCAGAACCTATCCCCGGGGTACGACACTTTGCGAGACTTCGGTGCATGATCGACCGTGAGCGTCTTGGCGCACTGCTGCGCCGCGAGCGTGCCGCCTTCGCCGACCGTAACCCCCGCTCCGCGGAGGAGTACGCGAAGGCGAAGAACCTGTTCGGCCGCGTGCCGATGACCTGGATGAACAAGAACGCCGCCGGCTTCCCGCTGTACCTGGCCACGGCCCGGGGCGCGACGCTCACCGACGTCGACGGCCACGAGTACACCGACTTCTGCCTCGGCGACACGGCGGCGATGGCGGGCCACGCGCCGCCGGCGACGACAGCGGCCGTGCACGAGCAGTTCGCCAGAGGCGCCTGCGCCATGCTGCCCACCCCCGACGCCGCATGGGTGGGCGAGGAGCTGACCAGACGCTTCGGCGTCACCCAGTGGAGCTTCGCCCTGACCGCCACCGACGCCAACCGCTGGGCGATCAGACTCCTGCGCGCGATCACCGGGCGGCCGAAGATCCTGTTCAACAGCTACTGCTACCACGGCTCCGTGGACGAGTCGCTGATCGTGCTGGAGAACGGCGTCCAGAGAAGCAGGGAGGGCAACGTCGGCGCCCCCTGCGACGTCACGACGACCAGCCGGGTCGCCGAGTACAACGACCTCGAAGGACTCGAACGGGAGCTCGCCCACGGTGACGTCGCCGCCGTCGTCATGGAACCCGCCCTGACCAACATCGGCATCGTCCTGCCCGAGCCGGGCTACCTCGAAGGCGTTCGCGAGCTCACCCGCAGGTACGACACCTATCTGGTCAACGACGAGACCCACACGTTCTCGGCCGGCCCGGGCGGCGCCACGAGACGCTGGAACCTGGAGCCGGACGTGGTCACGATCGGCAAGGCCATCGGCGGCGGTGTCCCGGCCGCCGCATACGGCCTATCAGCCGAAATCACCGAGAAAATCGGACTGAAAAGCGACCTGGACCTCATCGACATGGGCGGCGTCGGCGGCACCCTCGCCGGCAACGCGCTGTCGATCGCCGCGACCAGAGCCACCCTCGAACACGTCCTGACCGACGAGGCATTCACCCGGATGGAGGCCCTCGCCGAACGGTTCGAGGCCGGCGTACGAAGCACCATCGAGGAACACGGCCTGCCCTGGTCGGTGAGCCGGCTCGGCGCGAGGGTGGAGTACCGCTTCGCGAGCCCGGCCCCACGCACCGGCACGGAAAGCTCGGGCGCGACCGACCCGGACCTGGAGGACTACCTGCACGTGTACCTGGCGAACCGGGGCATCCTGCTCACCCCGTTCCACAACATGGCCCTCATGTCACCGGACACCACGGAGGCACAGGTCGACGGGCACACCCGGACGTTCAAAACGGCGATCGACGAGCTTCAGCGCGCGTAAGGGTCCATCATCACGGCCGCCGCCCGCAGCCAGGCGCGCTTGGTCGCCGGCGCCAGCATCGTGTATTCGATGTTGGACCCGCTCTCCAGGGCCGGGTCGTATGGGACCACGACGACGGACCTGGTCCGGGTGCGGAAGTGCCCGGCCAGGTCGTCGATGAGCGGCGTCGGGTTGGGCGTCGGGCAGGACAGCAGCGTCACCGCGTTGGCCACGAGCTCGTCCATGCCGGCCTCGTCGAGCAGGTCGAGCATCCAGTCGGCGGTGAACGCCGCGTCCTCCCTCGGGACGCTGGTGACGACCAGCTGGTCCGCGGTCTGCAGGACGGTCTGCCAGTTGGGGCTCTCCACGTTGTTGCCGGTGTCGACGCAGATCACGTCGTGGGTGCGGCGCAGCAGCTCCAGGACGCGGCGCACCGTGTGCGGGTCGAGCCGCTGCGCGAAGCGCGGGTTCTCCTCGCCGGCGAGCACGTCGTAGGACCCGTCGGACGCGTGCCGCAGGTAGTCGTCGAGCTGGTCGTAGAGGTCGTAGCCGGCGGCGTTCTCCACCCGGACGAGGTCGGCGATGAGGTGCCGGATGGTCCGGGCGTGCCTGGCGCTGCCGGCGCGCAGGCCGAGGGTGCCGCGCAGCTCGTTGTCGTCCCAGGCGATGACGCCCTTGCCGCGGACGCTGCCGATGGTGGCGGCGGTCAGCACGGTCGCGGTGGTCTTGTGGACCCCGCCCTTCGGGTTGGCGAAGGCGAGGACCTTCGGCGAAGGGATCTCCTGGCGCAGGACCTGCACCATCTGCTCGGTCGGGTCCGCCGGTCGGGACTGGTATTCCACCTGGGGGCCTCGACGGGCGTCATAAGGATCGACCCGGCGCTGCGGCGGAGGGTCGGTGAGGGGGCGGGCGCCGTTGGGATGCATCGGCTCGTCATCGTAGGGCCGCGAGGGCGGATATGGGGCGCTGGGGCGCTCGAACCTTCCGTCGTAATCCAGATCACCCGGGTTTGACCGGCCGAGCAGGGCCCGGTCCAGCAGCGAGCGCCAACGGGCGGGGGGCTCCGACGAATTGTCCCACCTGGCATCGGCCCGCTCAGCCACGCTGGCCCTCCCTCCGCACCTCAGTGCCAACCCGAAGTCCACCCGTACCCCAGGCTACGGACCGAACACTATTCGGACCACTCCTGCGCGCCCATCCCCTGCATCAACTGCACGACAGGCCGAAGGGATATCGGCTCAGGACGGACCGGGGGACGCGATCGGGCCCGCGACCTGCGTCTGCTCCGGCAGCGGCGGCAGGAACACGGTCCGGTCGAGGCGGCGCAGGTCGGTGATGGGATCGACGGCCCGGGTCTCCGGGCGGGCGGCGACGGCCCGCAGACCGGCGGGCGCGGCGTAGATCACCGCGGCGTAGACGCACGAGCAGTGCTCGCGGTACGCGGTGGCCTCCTTGTCCGCGATGATCGCCCCGTCGAGGTAGACGGCCCGCACGTCACCGGGCTGGTTGGCGGCCTTGTCCAGCAGCTGCCGGTAGTGCGCGGCCTCCTCGGTCTTGCGGGCGGCGGTCGCGTCCATCGCCTTGACGACGTCGGCGGGCACCTCGTAGGCCCCGAGACGGACCAGCTCCGTCTGGGCGCCCGGCAGTGGCACCCGGGCGAAGACGCTGCTCAGCGCGACGCCGGACAGCACCGGGGTCAGCCGGTCGGGCCCCAGGTAGGCGGTGAACGAGACCAGCGCGTACACCGACTGCTCACCCTGCAGGGCGGCGAGCTCGTCGGTGGCGCGTCGCACGTACACCGGGATCGAGCCGCCCTCGTCGACGCCGACGCGCAGCACGTCGCCCAGGGACGGGTCGCTGCGCTGGTGCTGCTGCGCGCCGTGCACGACCAGCAGGGTCGCCGTGACCGCGACCACGGCGACGACGGCGGTGAAGGCGCGCAGCCGGACGGCGCCCCGGAAGAGCCGGGCGAGGACGTCGCCGGCGGCGGGGAGCAGCCGCTGGTCGAGCCGTTGGAAGAAGTTCATCGCCCTCCGAGCGTCGCACAGGCAAGTTGCAGGGTCTTGACAGGGTTCACAGCGAAGACTATCTATCAGTTAGGTTTCCTAATAGAAGGAGTACCGTTGTGAGACTCCCTGTCATCGGGGCCGCCGTCGCCGTCCTGGCCGCGTCGGTCGCCCTCGTCGTCACCGCCCCCGCCCAGGCGGCCGCGACACTCCCCGCCCACGTGTTCGCCCCGTACTTCGAGGCGTACAACGGCGACAGCCTCAACGGGCTGTCCCAGCAGTCCGGGGTCAAGCACCTGACCCTGGCCTTCATCCAGACCGCGACCCGCGGCTCGTGCACCGTGCACTTCAACGGCGACACGTCGATGCCGATCGCGTCCGGCACCTTCGGCGCCGACATCGCCGCGATCCGCGCCCGGGGCGGCGACGTCATCCCGAGCTTCGGCGGCTACGCGGCCGACAACGGCGGCACCGAGATCGCCGACAGCTGCACCGACGTCAACCAGATCGCCGCACAGTTCCAGAAGGTGATCACCACGTACGACGTGACCCGCATCGACCTGGACATCGAGGACAACTCGCTGACCAACACCGCGGGCATCGACCGGCGCAACAAGGCGATCAAGCTGACCCAGGACTGGGCCGCCGCCAACGGCCGGACCGTGCAGTTCCAGTACACGCTGCCGACCACCACCACCGGGCTCGCCCCCAGCGGCCTGGCGGTGCTGCGCAACGCGGTCACCAACAACGCCCGGGTCGACTTCGTCAACCAGATGACGTTCGACTACTACGACAACCAGCCGCACCAGATGGCCCAGGACACGATCACCGCGTCGAACGGCCTGCACGCCCAGCTCGGGCAGCTGTGGCCGGCGAAGACCGCGGCGCAGCGGTGGGCCATGGTCGGCGTCACCGAGATGATCGGCGTCGACGACTTCGGCCCCGCCGAGACGTTCACCCTCGCCGACGCGACCACCGTGCTCAACTGGGCCGGTCAGCAGGGCATCGCGTCGCTGTCGTTCTGGGCGCTGCAGCGCGACAACGGCGGCTGCCCCGGCGGCGCCGCGTCCGACACCTGCTCCGGCATCCAGCAGTCGACCTGGCAGTTCTCGCACATCTTCAACCCGTTCACCAGCGGCGGCGGGACCGGCTCCCCCACCCCGAGCAGCACGCCCAGCAAGACGCCCAGCACCCCGCCGGAGAGCGGCATCGTCAACGGCGGCTTCGAGACCGGCGCCCTGTCCCCGTGGACATGCACGCTCGGCAGCGTCGTCGGCACGCCCGTGCACGGCGGCACGAAGGCGTTGAAGGCCGCGGCGTCGAGCTCCGACACGGCCCAGTGCTCGCAGACCGTCGGCGTGTCGGCGAACCGCACCTACACGCTCAGCGCCTGGGTCCAGGGCAACTACGCGTTCCTCGGCGCGACCACGGCGGCAGGTGACGTCAGCACCTGGACGCCGGGCGGCCCGACCTGGACGAAACTCACCGTCACGGTCAACACGGGCAGCTCGACGTCCATCAAGGTCTGGTTGCACGGTTGGTACGGCCAGGGCCCCATCTACGCCGACGACGTCACCCTCGGATAAACCACCTACGGATCGCCTGACCGTCTCCCAACGAGGAGGCGGTCAGGCGGCGAGGATCTCCAGGGCCTTGATGAGATCCGGCGGATACTCGCTCACGAACGAGACGTATTCACCCGTGCGGGGGTGGATGAAACCCAGCTCCCGGGCGTGCAGCCACTGCCGGGACAGCTTCAGCCGCGCCGACAACGTCGGGTCCGCGCCATACGTGACGTCGCCGACGCACGGGTGCCGCAGCGCGGAGAAGTGCACCCGGATCTGATGGGTCCGCCCGGTCTCCAGCTTCACGTCGAGCAGGCTCGCCGACGGGAACGCCTCGATCATGTCGTAGTGCGTGATGCTCGGCCGGCCGCCGGAGACGACCGCGAACTTGTAGTCGTGCCCGGGGTGCCGGTCGATCGGCGCGTCGATCGTGCCCCGCAGCGGGTCGGGGTGGCCCTGGACGACCGCGTGGTAGCGCTTCTCGACCTCACGCTCCTTGAACGCCCGCTTGAGGGCGCTGTAGGCCATCTCGCTCTTCGCCACGACCATCAACCCGGTCGTGCCGACGTCGAGCCGGTGCACGACACCCTGGCGCTCCGCGGCGCCGCTGGTGGCGACGGTGACCCCCATCGCGGCGAGGCCGCCGATGACGGTCGTGCCGCTCCAGCCCGGGCTCGGGTGCGCCGCGACGCCGACCGGCTTGTCGACCACGACGATGTCGTCGTCGCTGTGGACGATGCGCAGGCCGTCGACCGGGATGGCCTCGACGACCACCTCCGACGGCGGCGCGGGCAGCGTCACCTCGAGCCAGGCGCCACCGGCGACCTTGTCCGACTTCGAGCGGACCTGCCCGTCCACGGCGACGTCACCCGCCTCGACCAGCGCGGCCGCGACGGTCCGGCTGAAGCCGAACAACCTGGTGAGCGCCTGGTCCAGGCGGCTGCCGTCGAGCCCGTCCGGGACGGGCATCGACCGGGTCTCACGCATCGCCGGTGTCCTTGCCGACCCGGCCGCTGGGCCCGTCGCCGAACGAGTTGGACCTGGCAAGCTCGCCCTTCGCGGCCCGGGTGCCGTCGCGGCGCCGGCCGGTGAACTCCAGCAGGATCGCCAGGGCCACCCCGACGGTCAGCGCCGAGTCGGCGATGTTGAACACCGGGAAGTGCCCGGCGTGGTCGTCGAGGAAGCTGAACATGTCGACCACGTGCCCGTGCAGCGGCTTCGGCGCCCGGAAGATCCGGTCGCCGAGGTTGCCCACCGCGCCGCCGAAGACCAGTGCGAGGGCGATCACCCACGGCACCGACACGGTCGTGCGCAGCATGACGAGCAGCCACGTGACCACCACCGTGGCGATGATCGGGAAGACCCACGTGAAGTCGCTGAACATGCTGAAGGCGGCGCCGCTGTTGCGGGCGTAGATCACGTAGATCAGGCCGCCGAGCAGCTTGACCGGCTCGCCGTGCGCGATGACGGAGGTGGTCCACTCCTTGACCGCGAGGTCGATGCCGATCACCACGACCGCGACAGCGCCGAACAGGCTCCAGGCCTTCCGCCGGCTGCCGCGGGGGGTGGTCGTGGTGGTGTCGTCCTGGGTGGTCAGCGCCGCTCCTCCAACTGCTTGCAGGTGACGCAGAGCGTAGCGGACGGGAACGCGGCCAGCCGCTCGACCGGGATCGCGTTGCCGCACTTCTCACACCAGCCGTAGCCGCCCTCGTCGAGACGCTCCAGGGCCCGCTCGACCTGGTTGACCCGCTCCAGGATGTTGTTGGCGAGGGTGATCTCCTGCTCGCGCTCGAACGTCTTGGTGCCGGTGTCGGCCTGGTCGTCGCCCGCGGAGTCGGTCAGGCGGTGCTGCTGGAGCTCGGCGATCTCGACCAGCGTCTGGTCGTGCTCCGCCTTGAGCTCGTCGCGGCGCTCGATCAGCGCGACCCGGATCTTCTCCGTCTCCGCCGCGGTGCGCGTGCCACGGGCCTTCGCGACGGCGGCTTTGGCCGCTGCGGTCTTCGGTTCGGCGGTCTTGGCCATCGTGGCTCCCTTGGCCGCACGAGCGGCGATCGTCGACGTGTTGGATGTGATGCCTGAGCCGCCCGCGTCGTCCGCGAGGCTCCCAGTGTTGCCGCGCTTGCTCTGCGCCGACGTGGTGCTGCTCCCCCGAGCCGCCGCTTGCGTTGTGCCGCGTTTCTGTGCTGTTGTCACAGTGGTCACTCGCGTCACGTCAGCGGCGTTGTGCTGCCCGGCGGTGCTCGCGGACCTGCCTTCCGGCATGCCACCCGCTCGCTCTGCCATGGCTCCCCCAGATGCAAAATGGGCGCGCGACGCGCCGTCGCGCACTCCAGTGGCTGGCAAGAATACGGAATGTACACGCGTCCGACAAACATGCCACACGCATTCCGACCAATTGGATCAGTTATTGGCGCCGATCCTCGCCATGTTCGGCAAACCAGCGGGCAAGTCTTCCGCGCCTGCTCACCGCTCGCAGCCTGCGCTCCGCCGCCTCCCGCACCTGCTCGGTCGCCACGATCAGCAGACTGTCGCGGGTCTTGAGCCGGGTCTCGGGCGCCGGGACGAACGCGCCGCCGTCGCGAAGCACCAGCGTCACGACCGCGCCGACAGGCAATCGTAGCTCGTCCACGTGCACGCCGTTGAGCTTCGAGCCGGCCGGGACCTCCAGTTGCAGCAGGTCCGCGCCCATCCGCTCCAGCGGCGCCGACTCGACCTGCAGGTCGGTCGTCTCGCCGGGTGCCGCGACGCCGAGCCGCTTCGCGACCGGTGGCAGGGTCACCCCCTGCACCGCGGTGTACACCACGACCAGCACGAACACGACGTTGAAGAGGCTCTGCGCGCCCGGCAGCCCGGCGGACAACGGGATGGTGGCGAGCACGACCGGAACGGCGCCGCGCAGCCCGGCCCAGGACAGGAACGCCTGGTCGCGCCAGCCGAAGCGGAACGGGGTGACGCTGACCAGCACCGACAGCGGCCGGGCGAGCAGGATCAGGACCAGGCCGACGACCAGGGCCGGCACCACCGCCGAGCCGAGCTCGCGCGGCGAGGCGAGCAGGCCGAGCAGCACGAACAGGCCGATCTGGGCGAGCCAGGCGAGGCCGTCGGCGAAGCCGAGCATGGCCCGGCGGTGCGGCAGGTGCGCGTTGCCGAGGACGACGCCCGTGACGTACACGGCGAGGAAGCCCGACGCGTGCGCGACGGAGCCGACCGCGTACGCCAGGACGGTCAGCCCGACCGCGGCGAGCGGGTACAGGCCGGCGGACGGCAGCGCGGCCCGGCGCAGTGCCCACGCCCCGCCGAGCCCGACGACGAGCCCGATCACCGCGCCGGCGAGCAGCTCGTAGCCGACCAGCCCCAGCTGCTCCCACCACGGGCCGGTGATGCCCTCCGGCAGCGACAGCAGCACGACGAGGATCACCACGGGGGCGTCGTTGATGCCGGACTCGGCCTCCAGGATCGCCGCGAGCCTGGGCCGGACCGGCATCCGGCGCAGCGTGGAGAACACCGCGGCGGCATCGGTCGAGGAGAGCACCGCGCCGTACAGGAGCGCCTGCTGCCATCCGACGCCGAGGGCGTAATGGGTGATCACGCCGACGACGGCCACGCTGACCGCGACGCCCGCCGTCGACAGGACCACGGCCGGGCCGAGGACGGGGCGGAGGGTAGACCAGCGGGCCGTCAGGCCACCCTCGGCGATGATCACCACGAGGGCGCAGATGCCGAGGGTCCGGGTGAGCTCGGCGTTCTCGAAGTCGATGCCGAGTCCGGCCTCGCCGATGACGACGCCGAGCAGCAGGTACACCAGGAGACTGGGCAGGCCGAGGCGCACGGACAGGCGCACCGCGCCCACGCAGACCAGCAGCACCGCCGCACCGATCAGCAGCGCCAGGTTGAACTCGTGGCTCAATGCCTGCCCACCCGCGCGGGGTCCATCAGGGCGGCGATCCGCTCGGCGTGCCCGTCCGGCAGCTCGACGAGCTTGTCCCGGCTGGCCGCGCCCGCCTTGAGCCGCAGCGCCGACGGCCGCAGTAGCAACGCGTCGGCGAGGGCCTTGAGCGCGGCCTCGGTGGCCTTACCGTCGACCGGGCGGGCGCCGACCGCCACGATCAGCGCCGGGCCGTACGGGCCGGCGTGGCTGCCGCCGACCGCGGTGCGCGAGGCACCCGGCTTGACGCGGATCGCGATGGTGGGCATGTCTCATTGTGAAGGTTCACCCGATCGAGGACGATAGGCCGGACCGGTGGTATCCACGCCGGGCCATGCGTTGGGTCAGGCGCCGGGTCAGGCGCGGCCGGCCAGGACCACGTCGTTGGGCTCGCAGACGCTGCACGGGGTGAAGCCGAGCTCGACCGCCTCGCCGATCTCGAGGGGCTCGCTCTCCCGGCCGAGCAGATGCACGCAGCCGCGCACGTGGTAGCGGGGGCGGCCGTCGATGACGAGCACCTCGTCGGTCATCGTGGAGACGCGGGCGATGTCGGCGGCCGACGACGCCTGGATCGACGGCTCGTCCTCCGGGTCCTCGTCGTCGTAGTCCTCGCCGTCCACGGACCATTCACCCGCGGGAGCGGACGGATATTCCTCGTCCAAGGGCGGCTGCTGCGGCACGGCGGGCTCGTCCCGCACCGGCGCCGTCATCGCGGTCTCGTCGACCGGCGGGAGGCCGGCGCCGTCGCGGGGGGCACCGCCACCCGGCCTGGTCGCCCCACCGCTCCCGGTGCCGGCCCCGCGGCCGTACGTGGTGCCGCCGGTCGACCTGGCACCGGCGCCGACGGGCTGGCGGGCCTCCCGCGCGCTGTCGGCGGCGACGCCGGCGTCCAGGCGGGACCCGAACGGGTCGTAGCGCTCGTCGTCACGCACCTGCCTGCCGGTGCGACCGGCGGTGCGGGACGAGCGGGCGGCGGCGGCCTGGCGCCCACCGACGATGAGGGCGACCGCCGCGAGGAGGCTCGCCCCGATCGACGCCACCAGCAGGGCGTCGGCGCCTTGCAGCAGGCCCACCACGAGCAGGCCCACGGCCACGACGATCAGCAGCAGACTTCCGACGATCACGGCCTACCCCTCCGCAAACTGGACCCGGCACATGGCACACATACCCGGGCGAGTGTCTCTCAGCCCGTACAACGAACGAGACCCCGGATAGCGACCGGCGCCCCAGCCGAATTTCGGCTGGGGCGCCGCGTGTCGCATTGACCGGCGTGTCGGATCAGTGCTCTGTGCTGGTCACCTGCTGGCTGGGACTAGCGTCCCGCGCCCTCGTAGCCACCCGAGAGGCCTGCGGTCGCGAGGCCGGCACCACCGGCGGCGGCGCGGGGCGCGGCCTCGTTGCGGGCGGTCATCTCGGCCTCGAGGCTCTGCTCGCGGCCGGTCAGGTCGCGCAGCTGGCTCTCCAGGTAGGCCTTCAGGCGGGTCCGGTACTCCCGCTCGAACTGCTTGAGCTCCTCGATGTGCTTCTGCAGCGCGGTCCGCTTCGCGTCCAGGCCGCCCATGGCCTCCTGGTGGCGCTGGCGGGCGTCGCGCTCCAGCGCGTCGGCCTTCGCCCGCGCGTCGCGGGTGACCTCCTCGGCCTTGGTGCGGGCCTCGGAGAGCAGCTTGTCGGCCTCGCGGCGGGCGTCGGACACGTGGTCGTCGGCGGTGCGCTGGGCCATCATCAGGACGCGGAGCGCCTGCTGCTCGCCGTCGCCGCCGGTCGGGCCGCCCTGCGAGCGGATCTGGTCCAGCTCCTGCTGCATCCCGCGAGCGGCCTGCTCGGCGGACTGCTTCTCCCGCTGGACGCGCTCGAACTGCGTCTTCATGTCGGCGAGCTCCGCCGCGAGACGCGGGTCACCGCCGCCACCGGGACCGGCGGGGGCACGACCGCCACCACCGCGCTCGAGCTGCGCGCGCAGCTCGTTGTTCTCCTCGATCAGCCGGGCGAGCTCGCGCTCGACCTCGTCGAGGAAGGCGTCGACCTCCTCCTCGTCGTAGCCCCGTTTACCGATGGGGGGCTTCTTGAAGGCGACGTTGTGGACGTCGGCCGGGGTCAGCGGCATCGAAACTCCTCGGGTCAGTTGCGGCCGCGTGGCCGCCGAGCGGGGCGGGTCACGAGAACACCCCGATCAGTTGCCTTACCACGACGTTCATCAGCACGAACAGGATAACCAGCAGCACAAGCGAAGACAGGTCCACGGCCACGGTACCAATACGCAGCGGACGGATCACCCGCCTCAACGCTTTGAGCGGCGGATCGGTGACGCTCCACACCACCTCAAGAGCGGCCGCGGCTCCCCGGCCAGGTTGCCAGCGGCGGCCGAACTGCATCACGTAGCCCATCACAAAGCGCGCGAGGAGCACCACCAGGAACACGTAGAGCAGCAGATACACGATCTGCAGGGTGATGGACACCACGGCCGTTGAGTCCTCGCATCAGCTCTGGTTGAAGAACCCGCCCTCGGCGATCTTAGCTTTGTCCTCAGCGGTGACCTGGACATTTGCCGGAGAGAGCAGGAAGACTCGGTTGGTCACCCGCTCGAAGTTACCACGCAGGCCGAATACCAGTCCTGCCGCAAAGTCGACCAAACGCTTGGCGTCGGCCTCGTCCATTTCGGTGAGGTTCATGATCACCGGGTGGCCGTCCCGGAAGTGCTCACCGATCGTGCGCGCCTCGTTGTAGGTCGTGGGGTGCAGCGTCGTGATCGCGTAGCGACGGTCGTCGGCATCTTCCTCGACCACCGGCCGCTCCCTCGTCAACGGCTGCGGCGCGATCGCCAGGTTGTCCCGTGTCGGGTAGCTGACGGTCGTGGGCCGGGTGATCGAACGCACGGTGCCGCGGCTCGCGGTCGCGTCCCGCTCCGCCGCGGAGAGGCGCTCGGACGCCGTCATCCGCTCCGAAGCCGCCAGCCGCTCGGACGCGGTGAGCCGCTCCGACGGCAGCCGCTCGGACAGCCGCTCGGAGGTGGAGAGCCGGTCGGAGGCCGACAGCCGGTCCGACACGGAGAGACGGTCGGACGTCGTGCGGGCACGCGGCGCCGGCACCTCGTCGACGTCGTCCTCGTCGTCGGCGAAGTCGTCACCGTAACCCCGGTAGTGACGGTCGTCGTAGCCCCGCTCGTCCTCGTCCTCGACGAGCCCGAGCCACACGCCCGCCCTGCGCAGAGCACCCATACGCGCTCCTCCGTCCACCGCCATGCGGCACTTCCCCCCGTTGTCGGTGCCACCGATCACCTGGTGTGACACCGCCCCGCCGGCGCAGAACCACACCCGTGTAGTTTTTCCGTTCCCGCGGTCAGGTTACCCCAGCGGGGGTCGATTTCCGAGCAATGCGCTACCGACACGGACATGTGTCGAGCCGTGTGAAATCGCGGATTCGAGGTCGTCGCTCATCCCCGCGGAAATCCAGTCCGCGCCCGGAAAGGCGATCCGCAGGCGGGCCGATACGGCGGCGAGTCGCGCGAATGCGGCGTCCGCTTCCCAGCCGAGCGGGGCGACGGCCATCACGCCTTTGAGTGCCAAAGCGGGGTTCGCCGCGATTGATTCGGCCACCTGTTCGATAATTCCGGTCACCGCGCCGCCGCGGTGCTCGTCGTCGTCGAGACTCACCTGGACGAGCGCGCCCAGCGGGGTGGCACGCTCCGCCCTGACCGCGGCGTCGGCGAGCGCGTCGACCAGGCGCAGGCTGTCCACGGAGTGCACGACGCTCGAATACGACGCCACCGAGCGCGCCTTGTTGCGCTGCAGCTGCCCGATGAAGTGCCACCGCAGGTCCGCCGGTGTGGCGGCGGCCTTCGGTGCCGCCTCCTGGTCGCGGTTCTCCCCCACGTCCAGCACCCCCAGCTCCGCGAGACGGGCCGCGTCCGAAGCCGGGTACGTCTTGGTGACCGCGATCAGCGTGACCTCGTCAGGCTCCCGTCCGGCCGCCTCGCAGGCCGCGGCGATCCGCTCCCGGACCGCGGCGAGGTTGCGCGCGATCTCCTCGGTCCGTGCGTCGCTCACGTGGGTGACCCTTCCGCCGCCGAAAACAGAACCGGGTGGGTCCCGCAGGACCCACCCGATTCTTTCAGGCGCCGTTCTTGAGGAAGTCCGGCACGTCGACGTCGTCGAACAGCACCCGCCGGGGCGGCGGCGGGGCCTGACGCTCGACCGGGGCCGGGTCCTTCGGCTGGTGGTGCGTGCGCGGCGGGCGGGCCTCGACCGGCCGGTAGGCCGGCGCGCCGCCGTCGAACCCGGCGGCGATGACCGTGACGCGGACCTCGTCGCCGAGCGCGTCGTCGATGACCGCGCCGAAGATGATGTTGGCGTCGGGGTGGGCCGCGTCGGTGACCAGCTGCGCCGCGTCGTTGATCTCGAACAGGCCGAGGTCGGAGCCGCCGGCGATGGACAGCAGCACCCCGCGCGCGCCGTCCATGCTCTGCTCCAGCAGCGGGCTGGAGATCGCCGACTCGGCCGCCTCCACGGCGCGGTTGTCACCGCGCGAGCTGCCGATGCCCATGAGGGCGCTCCCGGCGCCGCTCATGACGCTCTTCACGTCGGCGAAGTCGAGGTTGATCAGGCCCGGCGTGGTGATCAGGTCGGTGATGCCCTGGACACCGGAGAGCAGCACCTGGTCGGCCTGCCGGAAGGCGTCCATCATCGAGATGCCCCGGTCGCCGAGCGCCAGGAGCCGGTCGTTGGGGATGACGATGAGCGTGTCGCACTGGTTGCGCAGCTCCTCGATCCCCGCCTCGGCCTGGACCTGCCGGCGCTTGCCCTCGAAGGAGAACGGCCGGGTGACCACGCCGATCGTCAGCGCGCCGAGCTTCCGCGCGATGTTCGCCACCACCGGCGCGCCGCCGGTGCCCGTGCCGCCGCCCTCGCCGCAGGTGACGAAGACCATGTCGGCGCCCTTGAGCACCTCTTCGATCTCGTCGCGGTGGTCCTCGGCGGCGTTCTTGCCCACGTCGGGGTTGGCGCCCGCGCCGAGCCCGCGGGTCAGTTCCCGGCCGACGTCGAGCTTGACGTCGGCGTCGCTCATCAGCAGGGCCTGGGCGTCGGTGTTGATCGCGATGAACTCGACGCCCTTGAGGCCAACCTCGATCATGCGATTGACGGCGTTGACCCCGCCGCCGCCGATGCCGACGACCTTGATGACCGCGAGATAGTTGTGCGGATGTGTCATCGGACTGCCTTTCCTTTCGAGGTTGGCGAGCGCCGATCCCTCCCGGAGCCGTCGAACTGGTGAAGCCCGACCCCGCGACGGGCGGCGTCCGCCATGCAGACGCACTGGATGCGGGTCCCGCAAACCCTCACCCTTTACTAGAGGCTTATAGTTATGTCAACTAATGCCTTATCGCAAGGTAAGGGCCCGACTGTCGTGATCCAAGGACCGCCGCCCGGCGTGTCGGCTATTCCCCGACGACTCCGTCGACCAATTCCCTAACGGCGTCGAGGTGCCCGTTGTGACGGGCGGTCTCCTCGATCATGTGCAGAAGCACCCAGCGGACCGAAACCTCGTCGCCGTGCCGTCGTCCGGCGCAGATCCCGCCGACGTCGGCACGCTCCAGGATCGCGCGTGAGACGGCGCACTGGTGACGGTACCGCCGCAGATTCCCCTCAAGGGTGGCGCCGGGCACGCGCCGCCACTCCAGGTCGGGATCGTCGGCGCTCCAGTGCGCCGGCGCGTCCAGCCCGGCGACGATCTCCTCGAACCAGTAGGACTCCACCGCGGTGAGATGCGACACCAGCCCCGCCGCGCTGGTCAGCGGCGACGACGGCAGCGGCGCGCGCCACGCGTCCTCCTCGGCCAGCCCTGCGCACTTCACGTGGACCGTCTCGCGGTGCCAGTCGAGCCAGCCGACCAGCAGGCCCCGCTCGTCGCCGGTGTACGGCACGTCCAAGCGGCTCATGCCACCACCTCCGCTGCGCTGCGGTGCCGGCCGCTCATCGCTCCAGCACCACCCCGGGTGCACTGACGTCGAGGGTCTTGTCCGGCTCGATCTTCGTGAACTGCAGCACCCGGATCTTCGCCTCGTTGTCGGCCGCGTCGCCCCATACGACGGTGCGGCGTTCGGTGAGCTCCAGCCGGATCCGGGTCGGCGCGTCGGCGACGAGCGCGACGAGGGGGTCGCGCAGCCATGGCGGCAGCGTGGCCAGGACGGTCAGCGCGGCCTTCGTCGTGGCGTCCCCGGCGCTGGGCGCGGCGAGGCGCAGCACCGGCAGCCCCGGCGGGGCCGAGCCGACCGGCAGGAACGCGACCCCGTCGGCGTCCAGCAGGGTGTAGCCGAGCGCCCGTGGCACCACGGCGATCGCGGTGCGCTCCTTGACGGCGAGGACCAGGGTGCGCGGGTAGTCCTTCGACGCGCTGACGGTCCGCACCGGCGGCAGCGAGCGGACCCGCCGCTCGACGACGGCTAGGTCGAGCCGCGCCAGGGGCGTGCCTGCCGGGACCCTGGCGGCGTCCCGGACGTCCTGGGCCGTGAGCGCCGACACGCCGGTCACCCGGATCCCGTGGACCCCGAGTGCCGGCGTGGCGTAGACGATCGCGACGACCCCGCCGAGCAGCGCGACGACGCCGAGCCCGACCAGCCAGGACAGGAGCACGCGGAGGCGGTGCTGCCGGGCCCGCTTGGCGAAGCGCCGCTGGGAGGAGCCGGCGGGCGCCGTGCGGGGTGCGAGGACGAGCCGCCAGCCGCGCGTGGACGTCAAGGCCGGTCAGTCCTCCTCGGGCCGGTTGTGCCGGCCGACGTATCCGGCGGCGGACTCCTTCAGCGCCGCCAGGAGCTCGTCGCCCATCAGCGAGATCGGCGGCGCGCCCATCGTGACGACGACGTCGCCCTCCCGGACCCGGGCGACGACCTCGCCGGGCACGTCCTCCCAGGACGGCACGAACACCTTGCGGTCCTCGGGCAGGTCGACGGCGGCGGTCAGCGCGACCCCGCCCTCCCCGGGCTCCCGGACCTCGCCGGGACCGAAGACCTCCATGACGATCGCCTCGTCGCCCAGGGACAGCGCGGCGGCGATCTCGGCCTGGAAGTCGCGGGTCCGGTACATCCGGTACGGCTGGAACACCACGATCAGCCGGCCACCCGCGGCGACCTCGCGCAGGGTGCGCATGGCCGCCTCGATCGGGACCGGGTGGTAGGCGTATTCGTCGTAGACCCGCACGCCGGCCTCGGCGCCCTTGAACTCGAAGCGCCGCCGCACCCCGGGGAACATCGCCAGGGCCTCGATCGCCGACTCCGCGGGGATGCCGAGCCGCAGCGCGGTGAGCAGCGCCCCGGCGGAGTTGAGGCCGAGGTGCGCGCCGGGCACCGGCAGGTACACCTCGCCGAGCGGCACGCCGTCGTGGTGCGCGACGTAGCGCACGCCCTGCGCGGAGGAGCGCACCTCGCTCAGGCGCAGGTCGGCGTCGGGCGCCGTGCCGTAGGTGACGACGTCGCCGCCGGCGGCGCGGACCCGCACCGTCATCTTCTGGGCGCCGGGGTCGTCGGCGCACGTGACCACGAAGCCGCCGGCCTCGGTGCGGGCGCAGAACTCGACGAACGCGTCCTCGAGGCCCTGCAGGTCGCCGTAGGTGTTGAGGTGGTCGGCGTCGATGTTGGTGACGACGGCGACGTGCGGGTTGTAGAGCAGGAACGACCGGTCGCTCTCGTCGGCCTCGGCCACGAACAGCTCGCCGCTGCCGTGGTGGGCGTTGGAGCCGACCTCGGAGATCTCCCCGCCGATGACGAACGACGGGTCGAGCCCGGCGTGCTGGAGCATCAGCGTGATCATCGACGTGGTCGTGGTCTTCCCGTGTGTACCGGCCACCGCGATACTGCGCCGCCCGACCATGGTGGCGGCGAGCGCCTCGGACCGGTGCATGAGCCGCAGCCCCCGCTCCCGGGCGGTGACCAGCTCGATGTGGTCCTGCGGGATCGCGGTCGAGTAGACGACCGTGTCGACCCCGTCGAGGTTGGACGGCCGGTGCTCGCGGAAGATCGTGCCGCCGAGCGCCTTGAGCGCCGCGAGCTGCGGCCACTCGCGCAGCTCGCTGCCCGAGGTGGGGATGCCGCGGGTGAGCAGGAGCCGGGCGAGCCCGCTCATGCCGACCCCGCCCACCCCGACCAGGTGCACGGTCCCGAGATCTTCAGCAGTCAACGCCTCAGTCATGCTCCGACCACTTTCAGCAGGTACCGGCGGAGGGCCTCGTCACCGTCGCGGCGGCCGTATCCCGCGGCCGCGTGGCTCATGGCCGCGAGGCGGGCGCCGTCGCGGACCAGGGGCACCACGGTGTCGGTGACCCACTGCGGTGACAGGTCGCCGTCCTCGACGATCAGGCCGCCGCCGGCCTCGACGACCGGCAGCGCGTTGCGGCGCTGCTCGCCGTTGCCCCAGGGCAGCGGCACGTAGATGGCGGGCATGCCGACCGCGGCGGTCTCCGCGCAGGTCATCGCGCCGCCCCGGCACAGCGCCAGGTCGCCCGCGGCGTACCCCAGCTCCATCTCCGACAAGAACTTGATCTTCACATACGGCGCGGGCAGCCCGCTGGGCACCTCGACGTCGTCGTTGCGGGCGCCGATGATGTGCAGCACCTGCACCCCGGAGCCGGTGATCTGCTTCGCCGCGCCGGACACCGCCAGGTTGATCGAGCGGGCGCCGGCGGAGGCGCCGAAGACGAACAGCGTCGGCAGGTGCGGGTCGAGGCCGAAGTGCGCCCGGGCCCGCTCCCGCAGCGCGGCCCGGTCCAGGGTCGCGATGCTCTGCCGCAGCGGCACCCCGACGACCTCGGCGTGCGCCACGGACGGGATCTGCGCCGCCTGGTGGGGGAAGCCGAGCACGATGTGCTTGGTGAAGCGCATGCCCATCTTGTTGGCCACGCCCACGGGCACGTTGACCTCGTGGATGACCGTGGGCGTCTTGCGCCGCCAGGCGGCGATGTAGGCGGGGACGGAGACGTAGCCGCCGAAGCCGACGACCGCGTCGGCCTCGACCTCGTCGAGGATCTCGCGGGTCGCCTTCGCCGCCTTGAACATCCGGTCCGGTGTGCGGACCAGGTTCATGTTCACCGAGCGGGGCAGCTGGAAGGCCGGCACGTGGCGCAGGTCATAGCCGCGCTGCGGGATGATCTCACCCTCCATCCCGCGCTCCGAGCCGATACAGGTGATCCGCAGGCCGGGGTCGTGCCGGCGGAGGCAGTCGGCGAAGGCGAGCAGCGGGTAGATGTGCCCGCCGGTGCCTCCGCCGGCCAGCACCACGGAGCGCAGCGCTGCCATCAGGAGCTCCTTCCGCGGGTCCGTCCGGGACTGCTGCCGCCAGGCACCAGGGGACGACCCGTCGCGCGTGTCGAGGGGACGTCGCCGTCGCTCTCCTCGCGGGCGCGCGGCAGCGGCGGCAACGGCGCCCAGAGTAGTCGCACCCACTTTCGCGGCGGACGGGCGTGCATGGCTCTGGCGCAGTCGGGCTCGGCGCGGGCCGCGGAGCTGAGCATCCCGGCCGCGCCGAGGGCCACGACCAGGGCGCTGCCGCCGTCGGAGATGAACGGCAGGGGCAGGCCGGTGATCGGCATGAGGCCGACGACGCCGCCGATGTTGATGATCGCCTGCCCGACGAACCAGATGGTGATCGCGGCGGCGACGAGCCGGCGGAAGGGGTCCTCGACCCGGCGGGCGATCCGCAGCCCCGTGTAGGTGAGCATGCCGAAGAGCACGAGCACGACCAGGCAGCCGACGACGCCGAGCTCCTCGGCGAGGATGGCGAAGATGAAGTCGTTGTGCGCGTTGGGCAGCCGCCCCCACTTCAGCTGGCTCTGCCCCAGCCCGACGCCGAACCAGCCGCCGTTGCCGATCGCCCACAGGCCGCGCAGGTACTGGTAGCGCCCCGCGGTCGCGTCGGCGTCGATGGAGGGGTCGAAGAAGACCTTGATGCGGGCGAGCCGGTAGTCCTTCTCGGCGGGCAGGACGATCAGCGCGACCACGCCGGCGAGCCCGAGCCCGCCGAGCCACGCGAAGACCGGCAGCCGCGCCCCGGCCGCCCACAGCAGCCCGGTGACGAGCACCACCAGGCAGATCATCGAGCCGAGGTCGTTGTACCCGACGAGGAGCAGCAGCACGACGGTGACCGGCAGCATGGGCATGAACAGCTCCCGCCACGACAGGATCGTGCGGCCCTTGCGCACCAGCAGGTCGGCGCCCCAGACGACGAGGGCGACCTTCGCCAGCTCCGCCGGCTGCACCTGGACGCCGCCGAGGTGCAGCCACAGGTCCTCGGCCCAGATCGGCCCGAGGTGGATCGGCTTCACCGTCGCGCCCGGCGGAGTGCGGCTGGCGGCGAGCCAGCCCATCAGGTCGACGAAGCCCATGAGGACGAACGCGGCGACGAGCAGCGGCACGGCTACGGCCCGGAACGTGCGCACCGGCAGCCGCTGGCAGACCCAGAACGCGACGAGGCCGACGACGGCGAACGCCGTCTGCTTGACCACGGAGCCGAACGGGCTGCCGGTCGCGGCGTAGTTGTCGACGCCGGTGACGGAGAACACCATGACCAGGCCGATGAAGACCAGCAGGCCGACGCTGGACAGCAGCAGGTAGTAGGACGCGAGGGGCCGGTCGAGCAGCCCCCGCAGCGCGTCGAACCAGCCGAGGATCCCGCTGCCCGGTAGTGCCGGCGCCGCCGGTGCCGGCGCCGCCGGTGCCGGCGGAACCGCTGCCACTGGTGGTGCCGGCGCCGCCGTGTCCTGCTCCCCATCGCCCCGCATGGGGACCATCATGCAGCCGGGACCCGCGCGGTCCTTCGACCACGGGATCCCGGCGTGTCGGATGCGTCGATGTGTCCCGGCGTCAGCCGGAGCCGCTCATCACCCGCAGGAAGTCGGCGGCGAACAGGCCCAGCGAGGCGGCCATGCCCAGGCCGGCGATGATCCAGAAGCGGACCACGATGTTGACCTCGCTCCAGCCGGCCAGCTCGAAGTGGTGCTGCAGGGGCACCATCCGGAAGATGCGCTTGCCGGTCGTGCGGTAGGAGCCGATCTGCATGATCCACGTCACGACGATGATGAAGAACAGCAGGCCCATGAGCGGCAGCAGCAGCACGGTCTTGGTCGCCACGGCGAGACCGGCGATGAGCGAGCCGAGCGCCATCGAGCCGGTGTCGCCCATGAAGATCCTGGCCGGTGACGTGTTCCACCACAGGAAGCCGACCAGCGCGCCGACGGCGGCGCCGGCGATCAGCGCCATCTCCAGGGGGTCGCGCACGTCGTAGCAGTAGCTGGCGGTGTACTCCGGGTCGGCGCACCAGTGCCGGTACTGCCAGAACGCGATCGCCATGTAGCTGCCGATGACCAGGATCGACGTGCCGGTGGCGAGGCCGTCGAGGCCGTCGGTGAGGTTCACCGCATTGGACATCGACATGACCACGAAGACGAAGAAGACGACCGCGCCGATCTTGGTGATGTTGAGCCAGTCGATGTCGTGGACCCACGACAGCTTCGGGCTCGCGACCGTGGTGACGACCGCGTCGCCGGTCTGCTTCGCCGGCACGTACAGGGCGATCGCGCCGAAGATGGCGCCGATGAGCGCCTGCCCGATGAGCTTGCCGCGCTTGTTGAGCCCGTCGCTGTTGCGCTTGGCGACCTTGAGGTAGTCGTCGAGGAAGCCGAGCAGGCCGGTGAAGACGAACAGGCCCAGCAGGACCACCGCGGTCGCGGTCGGCCCGCTCGGACGCAGCTGCTTCTCCGGCAGGGTGGTCAGCGCGATGTGCCCGCCGGTGTAGGCGATGAGCGTGGCGAAGATGAACACCACGCCGCCCATCGTGGGCGTGCCCTTCTTGCCCAGGTGACCCTGCGGCCCGTCGGTGCGGATCGGCTGGTCGGCCTTGAGCCGGGTGAAGTACCTGATCGCGATCGGGGTGCCGAACAGCGAGATGAGGAACGCCACGAACGCGGCGACGAACACGGCCCTCACTTGGCCGCCGCCTCTACCCGCAGGGCGTCGACGATGTCCCACGTCCGGTACCTGGATCCCTTGACCAGGACCACGTCGCGGGGCCGCAGCTCGGCGCGCAGCAGCGCGACGGCGGCCTCCTGATCGGTCACGAGCACCGGGTCTCCTCCCCAACTCGCCACGACGGACGCACCGTGCAGGATCGGCGCGGCCTGCTCGCCCACGGCCACGAGACGGTCGACGCCGAGTTCAGCGGCGAGGCGACCGACCTCTTCGTGTGCGGTTCGCTCATACTCGCCGAGCTCCGCCATGAAGCCGAGCACCGCGATCATCCGCCGCCCGGCGGCCACCGCGACGAGCGCCCGGAGCGCCGCCGCCATGGACGCCGGATTGGCGTTGTACGAGTCGTCGATGACCGTGACATCGTCGGCACGGTCGAAGACATCCATCCTTCGGGTCGACAAGCCATCTAGATCGCCGAGTGTGGCGGCGATCGTCGCCGGATCCACACCGGCGTGCGACGCCACGGCAGCGGCGAGTGACGCGTTGCCGACCTGGTGCCGCCCGGCGACGTCGAGCCGCACCTCGACCGGGTCGGTGCCCGGGACGTGCAGCGTGAAACCGAACCGGCCACGGCCGAGGTCGGTCACGCCGGTCGCTCTGACCGCGGCCGTGTCCGCCTCCCCGGCGAACACGACGGGGGCCGCGGAGCGGGCGGCCATCCCGGCCACCCGCGGGTCGTCGGCGTTGAGGATCGCCAGGCCGTCCGGGCGCAGCGCCTCGACCAGCTCCCCCTTGGCCAGGGTGGTGCCCTCCAGGGAGCCGAACTCGGCGATGTGCGACGTGCCGACGTTGACCACCACGGACACGTCCGGTGGCGCGATGCCGCACAGGTAGGCCAGGTGCCCGGCGCCGCGCGAGCCCATCTCCAGGACCAGGTAGCGGGTGGCCGCGGTGACCTTGAGCACCGTGTACGGAGTGCCGAGCTCGTTGTTGTCCGACGCGACGGTCGCCACGGTCGGCCCGGCGGTGCGCAGCAGCGCCGCGATGAGGTCCTTGGTGCTGGTCTTGCCCGACGAGCCGGTGACCGCCACGACGGTCAGGGCGTCGCCGAGCCGGTCGAGCACGGCACGGGCGAGCAGCCCGAGGGCGGCGCGGGGGTCCTCGACGACGATCGTGGGCACCCCGTCGACGGGCCGGCTGCCGAGGACCACGACGGCGCCGTCGGCGATCGCCTTCGCGGCGAAGTCGTGCGCGTCGACCTTCGCGCCGGCGAACGCGACGAACATCCCGCCGGGGGCGACCTTGCGGGAGTCGTACTCCACCGCCCCGTCGACGACAGCGTCCCCCCTGCCGCCGTGCAGGGTGCCGCCGACGACGGCGGTGATCCCGGCGACGGTGAACGGGATCATGAGGCGGCCGCCCGCAGCGCCGCGGCGAGCTCGACCCGGTCGTCGAACGGCAGGACCTCGCCGCCGACCTCCTGGCCGCGCTCGTGGCCCTTGCCCAGCACCGCCACCACGTCGCCCGGCTCCGCCCGCGCGACCGCGTGGTCGATGGCGGCCCGGCGGCCGTCGACCTCGACGACCGTGGCGGTGCCGCCGCTCGTGCCGGCGAGGACCTCCGACCGGATGAACGCCGGGTCCTCGGTGCGGGGGTTGTCGTCGGTGACGACGACCAGGTCGGCGCCGGACGCGGCGGCCCGCCCCATCAGCGACCGCTTGCCCCGGTCGCGGTCGCCGCCGGCGCCGACGACGCAGATGACCCGCCCGCCCCGGGACGCGGCGAGGGTCCGCAGCGCGGCGAGGACCTCGACCATCGCGTCGGGCTTGTGCGCATAGTCCACGACCCCGAGCACGTCGCCGGGCGCGTCGACGCGCTCCATCCGGCCGGGTGAGCCGGGCGCCTGCGCGACGGCCTTCGCCGCGACCGAGATGTCGACGCCGACGGCGACGAGCGCGGCGATGGCGAGCAGCGCGTTGGCGACGTTGTGCCGGCCGGGCAGGCCGACCCCGGAGGCGATCGAGAAGTCGTGCCGGGACACCGTGAAGCGCTGCCCGTAGCCGTCGGGCGCGATGCCGGTGGCGCGGAAGTCCGCGGCGGTGCAGCCGGCCGCCGAGTAGGTCCACGACGCCGGTTTGCGCAGTCGCATCACCTGCGCGTCGTCGAAGTTCAGGATCTCGGTGGCGGCGCGGCCGTCGAACAGGCGGGCCTTCGCCGCGTAGTACGCCTCGACGTCGGGGTGGAAGTCGAGGTGGTCCATGCCGAAGTTGGTGTACCCGGCGGCGGCGAACCGGACGCCGTTGACCCGGCCGAGCTCCAGCGCGTGGCTGGAGACCTCCATGACGACGGCCTCGACGCCGCGCTCGAGGCCCGCGGCGAACAGCGCGTGCAGGTCCGTCGCCTCGGGCGTGGTGCGGGCGCTGTCGATCGTGAGGTCGCCGAGCCGGGTCTCGACCGTGCCGATGAGGCCGGTGACCTGGCCGGCGGCCCGCAGCCCGGCCTCGATGAGGTAGGCGGTCGAGGTCTTGCCGGCGGTGCCGGTGATGCCGATCGTCGTCAGCTGCCGGGTCGGCTCGCCGTAGACGTGCGAGGCGATGCCACCGAGTGCGGCGCGCGGGTCGTCGACGACGATGACGGGCAGGCCGCTGACCAGCGCCGCGCCGGCCGGGTCGGTGAGGACCGCGACCGCGCCCGCCGCCTTCGCCTGGTCCGCGAACTGGGCGCCGTGCACCCGCGCCCCCGGCAGCGCCGCGTAAAGGTCACCAGGACGCACCGCGGAACTACTGTGGGTCACTCCGGTGACGGCGGCCTCGCCGTCCTGCGCCGCCATGGGCGCACCTGCGAGAGCCGCCAGCTCGACGGCGAGCACGGGACGGACGCTCCTCGGACGGGGATAGCCGGGCACGGGGTCAGACCCTACCTGTCCCACCGCGAAGTGGCAGAGCCGGTGTCACGGGTAGATCGTCAGCTTCGGCGCCTCGGTGCCCGTCGGCACCACCCCGAAGTTGCTGAGGGTGAGCGCCATGAACTCCTTGAACAACGGCGCGGCGACCGAACCTCCGGCCCCGCCCGGCACGTGCGCGGTGACGGCGACCACGTAGCGCGGCGCCTCCGCCGGCGCCATACCGATGAACGACACGACGTCGCCCGGGGCGTAGCCGCCGTCCTGGGGCATCTTCGACGTGCCGGTCTTGCCCGCGATCCGGTAGCCGGGGATCGCCGCCTGGTGACCGGTCGCGTCGTCGAGCGTGGTGACGCCCTCCAACATGGTCCGCAACTGCTGCGCGTGCTCAGGGTCCATGACCCGGCGGGTCTGCTGCGCGGGCGGCTTCGTCGCCGTGCCGTCCGGCGCGATGATCTTCCGGACCAGGGTCGGCTGGACCCACAGGCCGTCGTTGGCGATCGTGGCGTAGACGACGGCCATCTGGATCGCGGTCGTGGCCACGCCGTTGCCGATCGGGATCGAGCCGGGGCTGGAGCCGGTCCACTCGTTCGGCGGCAGGAGCTGGCCCGGGGACTCGTTCGGCAGGCCGACGCCGGTGCGCTGGCCGAGACCGAACTTGCGCTGGTACTCGTACAGCTTGTCCTTGCCGAGCATGTCCGCGACGGCGATGGTGCCCACGTTGGAGGACAGCGCGAGGATGCCCGGGATGGTCATCGCCGTGCCGTCCTTCTGCGGCGGGTGGTCGGTGTAGGTCGTGTCGCCCTTCTTGACCTTCGAGTTGACGGTCACCGTCGAGGTGGGCGTGATCAGGCCCTCCTGCAGCGCCGCGCCCATGACGATCGCCTTGTGGATCGAGCCCGGGTCGAAGACCGTGGCGGTGCACTGGTCCTTGATCTGCTCCGGCGGCGTCTTGCCGGGGTCGGCGGCGGCGAACGACGGGTAGCTGGCCATCGCCATGACCTCCGACGTCTTCGCGTCCAACACGATCGCCGTGCCGAAGCTCGCGCCGAGGGCCGTCATCTTGGCGCCGAGGGCGCTCTGCAGCGAATACGTCAGGTCGGCGTCGATCGTCAGCTCGACGGAGCTGCCCGGGCGGGCCGGCCTGAGCTCCAGCTGGCCCTGCGGCAGCGGCTTGTCGAGGTCGCCCTCGCCGTGCTCGTAGGTGTACATGCCGTCGACGCCGCGCAGCTTCTCGTCGTAGGTCTGCTCGATGCCGAGCTGGCCGGACAGGTCGGCCTTGCTGGTGTAGCCGATGACGTTGGAGGCGAGGTCGTAGCCGGGGACGTGGCGACGCTCGTCGCGGTCGACGCGCAGGGCGCCGCCGTAGCCGAGGGCCTTGATCCGGTCACCGTCCTCGATGTCGATCTGGTGCGCGAGGTACTCGAAGCGGATGTCGGTCTTACCGTCGGCGCCCTTGTGCGGGGTCAGCTTGCGCACCAGCTCGGAGCGCGTCACCCCGTACCGGTCGAGGATGGCGAACAGCTGGTCCGCGGTCTTCTCCGGGTTCTTGATCACCATCGGGTCGGCGACGACGTAGCGGGTCTCGACCGAGTGCACGAGGATCTTGCCGGTGCGGTCGAGGATCGCGCCGCGGGCCGCGGGCAGGACCTCGTGCGCGAGCCGGTCCTTGAGCCCCTCGGCGGCGTAGGCGCTGGCGTCGGTGAGCTGCAGCTGCACCAGGCGGATGCCGATCGCGCCGAACATGAGCAGCGCCAGGACGGTTGCCAGGCGGAGCCTGCGGCGGGGTTCGGCGAGCTTCGGCGCGCGGGTGGTGCGCGGCAGCCGGGGCACTCTCACGCGGCTCTGCTTGCGCGGCTTGAGGACCGGAGTCGTCTTGCGCGCCGGGGTACGACCCGTGCCACGTGCCGGGGTCGCCCGCTTGAGAGGGGCCCTGGTCCGGGTGGTGCGCGGGTCCCCGTCGACGTCCGTGGCGGTGCGGTGGGCCCGCTGCGGCGCCCGGGCCTGCGTCCTGAGCTGCCTGCCGGTCTCCGTCCTGGCCTGCGTGCCGGGCTGCCGCCTGGGTGGCTGCCGGTCCGCGGCGTCCCTCGGCTGCTTCGGCGTGCGGGGTGAGTCGGTCGTCCGGCCAGCCGCGTCTCTGGGCGTGCGGGGTGAGTCGGTTGCCCGGCCCGCCGCGTCTCTGGGCGTGCGGGGCGAGTCGGTTGCCCGGCCAGCCGCGTCTCTGGGGGTGCGGGGTGAGTCGGCGGCGCGGCCCGCCGCGCGGCGGCCCGTGTCCGTGCGGCCGCCCTGCAGCACCTCCAGGGCCGGCCGGAACGGGTCGCCCCGTCCCGTGCCGCCGTGCTCGACCGACGCGTCGCGGACCGAACGCCCGCGGGGCGTGTAGCGGCGCGCCTCGGACATCGTGCCGCGCACCGGCGGATCGGTCTGCGGGTCCGTGCCGCCACGGGAACGGGCGGCGGCACCGGCACCCCCCGCGCCGGCGCGACCGCCCGTCCGCTGCCGGCCGGCGTCACTGCTGCGACCGGCCTCCCGCCCGGCGCCCCCGCGCCGCTCGGTGCTGCCCCGCCGATCAGGAGTGTCGCCAGCCATGGTCCTGCAACTTCCCGTTGTCGAGTTGGCGTCTTCGTACGTCTACTTGCTCGGACCCGGCATCTCGAGCTTGGTCCCGTCCGGCAGCAGCAGGAAGGCCGGCGTGCGCGTCGGCACGAGACCCAGCTGCTTGGCCCGCGACGCGAGCGTCACCGGCGACTCCTTGTTGGCCAGGTCGCTGCGCAGCCGCTCCTCGTCACGGTCGAGGGTGCTCTGCTTCGTCCTGAGCGCGTCGAGCCTGAACGCGTTCTCGGCGATCCGCGTGTTGAGCACGAGGATGCCGATCACGCCGAGCAGCACCAGCACGAGCACGAGCGCCACGAACGGCGCGCGTGGTGCGCTGACCGGAGCGGGCGGTGCCACCCGCAGCCGTGGCCGCTTCTCGTCGCGGGCCGGCCTGCCCTGCGGTGCCGGCTGGGTGGTCCCCCGCTCCGGCTGGAGCGCCGTCGCGCCGATGGTCGGGGCGTCGTTGCTCTGCTCAGCGTGGCGTTCCGTGGTCCGGCCCCCCGACCGCGATGCACCCTGCTGAGTCCTGCGCGGCCGGTCGGCCGGCAGTGTCGTCACGTTCATCTCACACCTCCCCCAGAGGTCGTGCCTTGTTACCGCGTCTTGCTGTCCGCCGCCGGTTTCCGTTGCACGGCTCTGAGCCGCACGGACGCCGCCCGCGGGTTGGCCGCCACCTCGGCCGCGTCGGGGAGCTCGGCTCCCCTGGTGAGCACCTGCAGCGCCGGCTCGCTGCCCGCCGGCTCGAACGGCAGCTCGACCGGCACCGTCGACCGGCTCCGCTCGACGATCGCCTGTTTGACCAGGCGGTCCTCGAGCGAGTGATACGACAGCACGACCATCCGCCCACCCGGCTTGAGCGCGTCGAGCGCCGCCGGCAGTGCCCGCTCGAGGACGGCGAGCTCGCCGTTGACCTCGATCCGCAGCGCCTGGAACGTGCGTTTGGCCGGATGGCCCCCGGTCCGCCGCGCCGGTGCCGGGATCGAGTCCCTGACCAGCTCGGCCAGCCTGGCCGAGGAGTTCAGCTCCCCTTTGGCGCGTTCCCGCAGGATCGTCTGCGCGATCCGGGAGGCGAACTTCTCCTCCCCGTACACCCGCAGGACCCTGGCGAGGTCGCCGTGGCTGTAGGTGTTGACCACCTCGGCCGCGGTGACGCCCCGCGTCTGGTCCATGCGCATGTCCAGCGGCGCGTCCTGGGCGTAGGCGAACCCACGCTCGGCGTCGTCGAGCTGCATCGACGACACCCCCAGGTCGAACAGCGCACCGTCCAGCCCTTCCCCGTCCAGCACGTCCGCGATCTCGTCGTAGACGGCGTGCACGAGGCGGGTCCGGCCGGCGAAGGGCTCCAGCCGCTGCCCCGCGAGGCGCAGCGCCTGGGTGTCGCGGTCCAGCCCGAGCAGCCGCACCGACGGGTGTGCCAGGAGCACGGCCTCGGCGTGACCACCGAGCCCGAGCGTGGCGTCCAGGTGCAGCGCGCCCTCGCGGTCCAACGCCGGGGCGAGCAGCTCGAGGCAGCGCTCGAGCAGCACGGGAACGTGAATGTCCCGCTCCCCCATCGTCGACCCCCTACCGCGGCGGGTTCGCGGCCCGCCGTCGTGCTGAAAAACGTTCCAGTTCCCTGTTCGCCGCTGAGCTGAAACGTGATTCACGTCCTGCCTCGCGGGTCGTCATCGGCGGCGTACAGGTGCGGTAGTGCACGAGCGCCGTACCGCCAGCTCCCCATCCGCCCACTCCGCCCTGGCGCCGGGGAAGTGGCGTCAGGACTTTGGAGCGGCTGGAGAGCTCGCGGTACGGCGGTCGACTGGGTGTCTGCAGATGGACCTCACAGCCCGCCCGGCAGCACCCCCTCCTCGATGCCGGCGAAGTCGTCTTCGCTTTCGGCGAGGTAGGTGTCCCAGGCCTGCCGGTCCCAGATCTCCACCCTGGTGCTCGCGCCGATCACGACGAGTTCGCGGTCCAGCCCGGCATATTCGCGGAGATGCGGCGGGATGGTGACCCGACCCTGACGGTCGGGGACCTCGTCGTGAGCACTGGCGAAGAACACCCGGCTGTAGGCCCGGGCGGCCTTGTGGGTCATCGGTGTCGCGCGAAGCTGCTCGGCGATCCGGGCGAACTCGGTGCCGGGGAACACGTAAAGACAGCGTTCCTGCCCCTTCGTGATCACGACACCTCCCGCCAGCTCATCCCGAAACTTGGCCGGCAGGATCAACCGACCCTTGTCGTCCAGGCGAGGAGTGTGGGTGCCGAGAAACATCGACATCCACCCCTTCCCACCGCGAACGGTCCCCCCGGGGTCGGTCGAGCCCCCCGGCTCCGCCATCGCGCTCCACTGTACTCCACTTCCCTCCACCGTCAACGAGAAAACACCGGAAGTGACATCGGCGTGCGTGAAGAAATCCCACGTCAAACGGGGTGGGGAGCGGTGGAGGACCATCGGCCGACCGGTCACCCGTCCGGTCGGTTCGGCTGGTACAAATTATGGACAAAACGCCCATGAGGTCGGACTTTACCGCTGCTTTATGACTCCGTTAAGGTCACCTCGCTTCGCGGTGGAGGGAAGTGGAGCGTCCTGGGACGACCGGTGGAGTGAGTGGGCGTGACGGGCTCCACAGCCATGCCGCCCCACTGGCGTGACGGGCTCCGTCGTCGTGCCGTCTCGCCGGCGTGACGGTTCCGTCGTCGTGCCGCCACCGGTGGAAGGACGGGTCCAGCCGGTTGGGTCGCTCGCCGGTGGAAGGTAGGGTCTGGCGCATCGCCGGACGACCGTGGAAGTGAGATGACGGACCACAAGCTCCCGATGCGGGCGAAGCTCGCCACATCGTTGTCACGCGGCGCTGCCGCACTGTCCCGTGCCACCGGCCGGGGTGACGGATCCGTCATCGGCGGCCGCATCGCCCTGATGGTCGACCCCAACCTCCTCGCCGAGCTCGCCGCGGGCCGGGAGATCGCGCTGGTCTCCGGCACCAACGGCAAGACCACCACGACCCGGCTCACCGCGGCCGCCATGGGCGTCCTCGGTGACGTCGCCACCAACAGCCTCGGCGCCAACATGCCCACCGGGCACACGTCGGCCCTGGCCAAGGCCGGCGCCACGCCGTATGCGGTGCTCGAGGTCGACGAGCACTACCTCAAGCAGGTCCTCGACGCGACCCGCCCGAGGGTCGTCGCGCTGCTCAACCTCAGCCGCGACCAGCTCGACCGGGCCAAGGAGGTCGCGATGATGGCGGCCCTGTGGCGCGACGCGCTGCCCGGCCGCGGCCTGCACCTCGTCGCCAACGCCGACGACCCGATGGTGGTGTGGGCGGCGGGCAAGGCCGTCGCCTCCGGCACCACCGTCACCTGGGTCGCCGCCGGTCAGCGCTTCCACGACGACTCGTGGGTGTGCCCCGAGTGCGGCGCCTCCATCGAGCGCACCGGCGAGCAGTGGGCCTGCGTCGCGGGCAACCTGAGCCGTCCCGTGCCGCACTGGGCCGTCTCCGGCGACGGGGTCGTCGACAACACCGGCACCTATCACCACATCGAGCTGCAGCTGCCCGGCCGGGTCAACCGCGCCAACGCCGCGACCGCGCTCGCCGTTGCCGCCCACTTCGGCGTCCCGCCGGCGAAGGCCGTGCCGGAGCTCGCGAAGGTCGCCTCGATCGCCGGCCGGTATGCCGTCGTCGAGCGCGACGGCCGCGTCGTGCGGCTGCTGCTGTCGAAGAACCCGGCGGGCTGGCTCGAGGCCTTCGACATGGCCGACGACGTGCCGACCCTGCTGTCCATCAACGCCCGCGACCCCGACGGCCTGGACACCTCGTGGCTCTACGACGTCGACTTCTCCCCCCTGCGTGGGCGGCGGGTCCTCGTCACCGGCGACCGGGCCATGGACCTCGCCGTCCGGCTCGAGGTCAACGAGGTGCCCTTCGAGCACGTCAGGTCCTTCTCGCAGGCCCTGACGCTGATCCCGCCCGGCCGGCTCGAGGTCATCGCCAACTACACCGCATTCCAGGACATCAGAGCGGAGCTGGACCGTGTCAACTGAGTCGCGCCTGCGCCTGATCTGGCTGTATCCGGACCTGCTGTCCACCTACGGCGACCGGGGCAACCTGCTGATCCTGGCCCGCCGGGCCGACCTGCGCGGCCTGCCGGTCGAGTGTGCCGAGGTCCGCGCCGACCAGGCCGTGCCCGCCGACGGCGACGTGTATCTCATCGGCGGCGGCGAGGACGGCCCCCAGGCCCTGGCCGCGCAGCGGCTCATCGCCGACGGCGGCCTGCGCCGCGCCGTCGACCGCGGCGCGACCATCTTCTCGGTCTGCGCCGGCTACCAGCTGCTGGGCAACTCCTTCTTTGCCAAGGGCGCCAAGTGCGCGGGCCTCGGCCTGCTCGACCTGGACTCCGACCGCGGCGAGACCCGGGCCGTCGGCGAGCTGGCCGGCGAGTGCGACCCGTCGCTGGGCCTGCCGACCCTCACCGGCTTCGAGAACCACGGCGGCCGCACCCACCTCGGCGCCGGCGTGCGCCCCCTCGCCCGGGTCACCGCCGGCATCGGCAACGACGGCCGCTCCGAGGGCGCGTGGCACGGCCGCATCCTGGGCACGTATTCACACGGGCCGGCCCTCGCCCGCAACCCCGGTATCGCGGACCTGCTGCTGCGCTGGGCGACCGGCATGACCATGGAGCCCATCGACGACCGCTGGCCGACCCGCCTGCGCGAAGAACGCCTCGGCGCCGTCCTCAACAAGTAACGTGCGGGCGCGGCCCGGCCGCCCTCAACAAGCGGCGCGGGTCGCCCTCGGCAACGCGGGTCGCCCCCAGCAACCACGTGGCGCGCGGCCCAGGTCGCCCTCAGCAAACGGCCCGGCCGCAGCAACGCGGGTCGCGCTCAGCAACCACGTGGCGCGCGGCCCGAGTCGCCCTCAGCAAGCGGGTCGCCATCAGCAAGTGGCCAGGCGTCCTCAAACAACGCGTAGCGCGCGTCCCGGCCGTCCTCAAAGCCAACGGCGAAGCAACGGCCGGAGCGGGCCGGCATGCCGATCCCGGCCGGACAAAAGGCCAGGTCGGTGCCGGTCTGACCGCTTTCCAAGACCTTACACCCGCCATCCTAATCGATCTCGGGTCGCTCACCCGCCGCTCATACTCCGCGACAGTGCGCCGCGGAGCATGAGCGGGCGGTCGTCAGACGACGATCGAGACCATGCGGCCCTGGATGACGATGACCTTTTTCGGGGTCTTGCCGGCCAGCTGCGCCTCGACCTCGGCCAGGGCGGCCTCGCGGACCGCGTCCTCGGCCGCGTCCGCGGCGATCTCGAACGTGCCCCGGACCTTGCCGTTGACCTGGACGGGGTACTTCACGGTCTCCGCGACCAGGAACGCCTCGTCCGCGACCGGGAAGTCGGCGTAGGCGATCGACGAGTCGTTGCCCAGGCGCTGCCACAGCTCCTCGGCCAGGTGCGGCGCGAACGGCGACACCATCCGCACCAGCGGGTCGACGACCTCGCGGGGCGCGCCGTCCGCCGAGACCTGGGTGACCCGGTTCGTCAGCTCGATCAGCTTCGCGATCGCCGTGTTGAAGCGCATCTCCTCGATGTCGACGCGCACGCCGGCGATGACGCGGTGCAGCAGGCGGCGGGTCTCCTCGTCCAGCGGGACGTCGGCGACGCGGGTGGCATCGGTCTGCTCGTCGATGACCAGCCGCCACACGCGCTGCAGGAAGCGCTGCGCGCCGACGACCGCTCGGGTCTCCCACGGGCGGGACACGTCCAGGGGGCCCATCGACATCTCGTACACGCGGAACGTGTCGGCGCCGTACCGCTCGCACATCTCGTCGGGCGTGACGACGTTCTTCAGCGACTTGCCCATCTTGCCGTACTCGCGGGTGACCTTGGCGTCGTTGTAGTAGTACTGCCCGGGTGCGCGCTCCTGCACCTCCTCGGCCGGGACGGGCGTGCCGCGGTCGTTACGGAAGGCGTAGGCCTGGATGTAGCCCTGGTTGAACAGCTTGCGGAACGGTTCCTCGCTGCTGATGTGCCCCAGGTCGAACAGCACCTTGTGCCAGAAGCGGGCGTACAGCAGGTGCAGCACCGCGTGCTCGACGCCGCCGACGTACAGGTCGACGCCGCCGACGTCGCCCGGCTCCTGCGGACCCATCCAGTACTTTTCGTTCTCCGGGGAGGTCAGCTCGTCCTTGTTCGACGGGTCCAGGTAGCGCAGCTCGTACCAGGACGAGCCGGCCCACTGCGGCATCACGTTGGTCTCTCGGGTGTACAGCTGAGGGCCGTCGCCCAGGTCCAGGGTGACCTCGACCCATTCCTTGGCGCGCGACAGCGGCGTCTCCGGCATGCTGTCGGCGTCGTCGACGTCGAAGGTCCGCGGCGAGAAGTCCTCGACCTCGGGCAGCTCGACGGGCAGCATCGACTCCGGCAGGGCGATCGGCAGGCCGGTCGCGTCGTAGACGATCGGGAACGGCTCGCCCCAGTACCGCTGCCGGCTGAACAGCCAGTCCCGCAGCCGGTAGGTGATGGCGCCGACGCCGTGGCCCTGCGCCTCCAGCCAGTCGATGATCTTCGCCTTGGCCTCGGTGACGCCCAGCCCGTCCAGGCTGAGCCCGCTGACTGAGACCGAGTTGATCGCCGGGCCGTCGCCGGTGTACGCCTTGCCGTCGAAACCGTCGGCCGGCTGCACGGTGCGGATGATCGGCAGGTCGAAGACCTCGGCGAACGCCCAGTCGCGCTCGTCCTGGCCGGGCACCGCCATGATCGCGCCGGTGCCGTAGCCGGCCAGCACGTAGTCGGCGATGAACACCGGGATGCGCGCGCCGTTGACCGGGTTGACCGCGTACGCGCCGGTGAAGACGCCGGTCTTCTCCTTCGCGTCGGCCTGCCGCTCCACATCGGACTTCGCGCCCGCAGACAGACGGTAGGCGGCGACCGCCTCGCCCGGGGTGGCGTGCCCGCCGGTCCAGACGTCCGGAATGTCCGCTGGCCACGCGGCGGGGACCAGCGAGGAGATCAGTTCGTGCTCCGGCGCCAGCACCATGTACGTCGCGCCGAACAGCGTGTCGGGTCTGGTCGTGAACACCCGGATGGGAGCGCCGCCGTCGGTGGCGAAGTCGACGTGCGCGCCCCGGGACCGGCCGATCCAGTTGCGCTGCATGGTCTTGACCTTCTCCGGCCAGTCCAGCCGCTCCAGGTCGTCCAGCAGCCGGTCACCGTACGCGGTGATCCGCATCATCCACTGCCGCAGGCTGCGCTTGAACACGGGGAAGTTGCCCCGCTCGCTGCGCCCGTCGGGGGTGACCTCCTCGTTGGCCAGGACGGTGCCCAGGCCGGGGCACCAGTTGACCGGCGCCTCGGAGATGTAGGCCAGCCGGAACCCGTCGATCACCTCACGCCGCTCGACCGGCGACAGCTCGGCCCACGGGCGGCCGTCCTCCACCACCCGTGCACCGGACTCGAAGGCGGAGATCAGGTCGGAGATCGGCCGGGCCTTCTGCGCCCCGGGGTCGAACCACGAGTTGAAGATGCGCAGGAAGATCCACTGGGTCCAGCGGTAGAACTCGGTGTCGGTGGTCGCGACGCTGCGGCGGTCGTCGTAGGCCAGCCCCAGCCGGCGCAGCTGGCCACGGTACCGCTCGACGTTGGCCTCGGTCGTGATCCGCGGGTGGGTGCCGGTCTGCACCGCGTACTGCTCGGCGGGCAGGCCGAACGCGTCGAACCCCATCGGGTGCAGCACGTTGTAGCCGGCCATGCGGAAGTACCGCGTGTAGCAGTCGGTGCCGATGTACCCCAGCGGGTGCCCGACGTGCAGGCCGGAGCCGGACGGGTACGGGAACATGTCCATCACGTACAGCTTCGGCGCGCCGGCGCGCGGGTGGTTCGGGTCGCTGAGCGGGCCCGCCGGGTTCGGCGCGTAGAAGGTGCTGTGCTCGGACCAGTAGTCCTGCCAGCACGCCTCGATGTCCGCCGCCATCCCCGCCGTGTAACGGTAGGGCGGGATGTCGACCGCTCCGTCGGTCACAGTCTGGCTGCCCTCGCTCATGAGCTCCTCGCCACCTTCGTCTCAGGGTGTCCAACATTGTCCGGGCATGAAAAAACCCCTCACGCAGGAGGGGTCGCCGTGCGGACGCGGTCAGTGCGTCAGCACGGCTCACTAAGAAGCCGGACAGCCCATGTCATGTCTCGGAGTGTACCGCAGGGCCGGTGAACGTCCGCAGCGCGTTTCAGTCGGGGGTGGCCACCGGTACGCCGCCGGCACACCGGACCTCGAAGCGCAGCCGCGTCCCCGCCAGGTTGAACTCCACCCGGGACCTGCCCCGCGGGCCGGACTGCAGGTCGACCAGCGAGCCGCCGGGGGCAGGCTCGGCACCGGTCACGTCGACCCGGTCGCCGACGCAGACCGCGACGATGACCCCGCCGGGCGTGCCGATCCTGACCGGCGTGCCTCCCCCGGTGCTCCCGTTTCCGGTGTTTCCGCCTGTACCGCCGTTGCCCTTGCCGCCATTGCCCTGGCCATTGTTGCCCTGACCGCCATTGCCCTGGCCGCCGTTGCCCTGGCCGCCATTGCCTTGGGGCTGCCCGCCGGCGGAGGGGGTGGGATCGACGGCCGCTGGGGTGCTGTCCGAGGGTGACGGGCCGGCGCCGGCGCCGGCCGTGCCGGCGGGATTGCCTCGGGCCGCCTCGGCCACCACCTGGGGAGTGCCTGCGGGCCGGTTGAGCGCGACGGTGACGAGGAGTGCCGCGACCCCCACCGCGACGGCGAGCCCGGCCAGGACCCGGCGCCGGTCGCCGGCGTCGTCCCCGATCACGTCCGTCGCACCTTCGCCGGGCGGCCGCCGCGCCACCATCGCCACCGGACCGGTCGCGTCGCCGCCGGTCCGCGTCGCGGCGGCGGCCACCAGGTCGGTCGCGTCGCCGGCCGCCGGTGTCGCGGCGATCCTGTCGACCGGGGTGGTGGCGTCGCCGAGGTCCGCGCCGCTCGCCGCGCTCACCGCCGGCGGGGCCGCCGCCGGTGCCAGATGGAACTCCTCGGCGTCAGGACGTGGCGACACGCCCGCCGCCGCGGCGAGGACGGCCGCCGTCTCTTCCGCGGACGGGCGGGCGGCCGGCGCCTTGACCAGGCACCGCATGCACAGTTCACGGACCTCGGGCGGCACTGCGGGCAGGTCCGGCAGCGGCTCCGGCGCGACGGTCACGTGCGAGCGCAGCATCTGGGTCGTGGTCTCGCTGTCCCACGGCAGGCGGCCGGTGAGGCACCGGTACAGCAGCAGCCCGAAGGCATAGACGTCGCTGGCGGGCACCGCGTCGTCGCCGACGAGGCGCTCCGGCGCGAGGTAGGCGGGGGTGCCGAGGATGTGGCCGCTCGCGTCGAGCCCGCTGCCCGGGTCGTCGGCGATGCCGACGATGCCGAAGTCGACGAGCTTCGCCGCGCCCTGGGTGAGCACGACGTTGGCGGGTTTGACGTCGCGGTGCACGAGCCGTTCGGCGTGCGCGGCGGCGAGCCCGGCGGCGACCTCGGCCGCCACGCGGATCGCGGCGGCGGGGCTCAGCGGGCCGGCGGCCAGCCGCTCGGCGAGGGTCGGGCCGCGCAGCAGCTCCATGACGACGAACGGGTTTCCCTCGGGGGTCTCGCCGTAGTCGTACACATTGGTGACGTTCGGATGCGAAAGGCTCGCCGCGGCCTGCGCCTCGGTCCGGATCCTGCGGCGCCAGGCGGCATCGGCGGCGAACGTGCCGGCGAGGACCTTGACCGCGACGGACCGGCCGAGGACCTCGTCGTGGGCGCGCCACACCACCGACATGCCGCCCTCGCCGAGACGGTCGCCCAGGCGGTAGCGATCGTTGAGGAGCTGCCCCTCGTCCACGTGCCCAGTCTGATCAGGATCGACGCCGGCCGCATCTCGGCAGATCCGTTTGTTGAACATTTGCGGGGGTACGTGCGGCTCGCCGCGGGCCCGCCGGAAAAACGTCGCGGACAGTCACGACCGTGATGTCCGCAATGACGGTTTCCCGTGCGGCGCGGCGTGAATTCCCCCGCTAGCCTGAGGGGATACAGACGGCTCGGCTTGCCAACCATTTCGTGCAACCGGGCGGTTCACCTATGGGTCTATCACCTGACGGTGGCCACAGCAGGACACGAGGAGGCCAGTTGACCAGGCACCGCACGTTCGAGGAGCTCGGGGCCCCACTTCCCAGCCCGGAGTTCCGCGCCGCGACCGATGCGATCGTCGCCAACATCGAGCAGGTCATCGAGGGCAAGACCGCCACAGTGCGGCTCGCGCTCGCCGTGCTGCTCGCTGAGGGCCACCTCCTCATCGAAGATGTTCCCGGCGTCGGCAAGACCAAACTCGCCAAAGCACTGGCGAAGTCGATCGACTGTTCGGTGCGGCGCATCCAGTTCACGCCGGACCTGCTGCCGAGCGACGTCACCGGTGTCAGCGTGTACAACCAGGAGACCCGCGACTTCGAGTTCAAGCCGGGCGCGGTGTTCGCCAACATCGTCGTCGGCGACGAGATCAACCGCGCCTCCCCGAAGACGCAGTCGGCGCTGCTGGAGAGCATGGAGGAGCGGCAGGTCACGGTCGACGGCGCGACCTACCCGCTGCAGATCCCGTTCATGGTCATCGCCACGCAGAACCCGATCGAGATGGAAGGCACCTATCCGCTGCCGGAGGCGCAGCGCGACCGGTTCACCGCCCGGATCGCGATGGGCTACCCGGACATGGGTGCCGAGCTGGCGATGCTCGACGTGCACGGCCGCCACGACGCGCTCGACGACATCCTCCCCGTCTCCGACGCCACCCAGGTCCGCCGGATGATCGCCACCGTCCGCGACGTGCACGTCGCCGACGCGGTGAAGCAGTATGCGGTCAACATCGTCACCGCCACCCGCGAGTCGGGCGAGCTGCGTCTCGGTTCCTCGCCCCGCGCCACGCTGCAGCTGCTGCGCACCGCCCGCGCCGTCGCCGCCCTCGAGGGCCGCGAGTTCGTGCTCCCCGACGACCTGCAGGCCCTGGCCGTGCCGGTCCTCGCCCACCGCGTCATCCCGACCGCCGAGGCGCAGCTGTCCCGGCGCACCACCGACGCGATCATCGCCGAGCTGGTCCACCGCCTGCCCCTGCCGTCCGACCGGCAGCCGCGGTCGCCGTATGACACGAGACCCGCCGACAGGGCGACACCGCCACGCGGGCAGCAGTTCGGAGGTCGCTGAGCATGCGCGAGGCGCTGCGGGGGCTCACCACACGGGGCCGTAGTTTCCTGGCCGCCGCCGCAGCGGCCCTCATCGCTGCCCTGATCCTCGGCGAGCGGGACCTGCTCCGGGTGGCGGTGCTGCTCGCGGCGCTGCCGCTGCTGTCCGCCGCCTACGTCGGCCGCACCCGCTACCGGCTGTCGTGCAGCCGGACCCTGGACCCGCACCGGGTCCAGGTCGGCGCCAGCGCCCGGGTGATCCTGCGCCTGCAGAACCTGTCCCGCCTGCCCACCGGCACGATGCTGCTGGAGGACCGCCTGCCCTACGCGTTGGGCAGCCGCCCGCGGCTGGTGCTGGAGAAGCTCGGCGCGCACCAGGCCAGCTCCGTGGCCTACACCGTGCGCGCCGACGTCCGCGGCAGGTATGAGGTCGGCCCGCTCGTCGTGCGGCTCACCGACCCGTTCGGGCTGTGCGAGCTGACCAGGGCGTTCCCGTCCGTGGACCGGCTCACCGTCATCCCGCAGGTCGTGCCGCTGCCGTCGGTGCGGCTCGCCGGCGAGTTCGCCGGCTCCGGCGAGAGCCGGGCCCGGTCGGTGGCCGTGCACGGCGAGGACGACGCCGCGACCCGCGAGTACCGCTACGGCGACGACCTGCGCCGCGTCCACTGGCGTTCGACGGCTCGCACCGGCGAGCTCATGGTGCGCCGCGAGGAGCAGCCGTGGGAGAGCCGGGCGACCGTCGTGCTCGACACGCGCTCGACCGCGCACCGTGGCGAGGGACCGACCGCCAGCTTCGAGTGGGCGGTGTCGGCCGCCGCCAGCGTCGCGGTCCACCTCCGCCACGCCGGTTACAAGATGCGCCTGGTCACCGACGGTGGCGTGGACGTCGACGCGACCGAGATCGACGGCGACGGCCCTCTGCTGGATCAGCTCGCGGATGTGCGGCTGGCGCAGCGCGGCGACATCGGCACCCTCATCGACCGGGTGCGCCGGCGCAGCGACGGTGGTCTGATCATCGGGATCTTCGGGCTGCTGTCGTCGGCGGAGGCCGAGCTGCTCGCCGGGTTCCGGTCCAACAACGCCACCTGCATCGCCCTGTTCATCGACTCCTCTACCTGGCTCAACCTGCCGACCGCAGCGCGCGAGGAGTCCGACAAGGCACACGGCGTCGCCTCGCTCGCGCTGCTGCGCAGCGGGTGGCGGGTCGTCGAGGTGCCGCACGGTGCGAAACTCCCCGCACTGTGGCCACAGGCCGGACGGGGGTCGCAGGGCTTCGCCTGGCGGGCCGCGTCGGCGGAGAGCGTCGCCGGAGGCGTGCGGTGAACCAGCGCAAGCACCTGACCCTGATCGCCGCCGGCTCCGCGTTCCTGTCGGCGCTGCCGCTCATGAACGTCTTCGAGGAGACCACCTGGGCGATCCGGGCGTTCCTCGTCGTGGCCGCCATGTGCGGCGTGGCCATGCTGGTCCGCAGCCTCCGGGCGCCCACCTGGGCGCCGTCGGCCGCGATGGGTGTCGCCGCGCTGTTCGGCCTGACCTGGCTGTATCCGAGCTCGCACGAGTTCATCGGGATCATCCCGTCGCCCAGCACGATCAAACACTTCGGCTCGCTGCTGAGCACGGCGTCGACCGAGATGAGCGAGTTCGCGACGCCCGTCGGCAACCGGCCCGGGTTCCTGTTCCTGGCCACGCTCGGTGTCGCGGTCGTCGCGCTCGTCGTCGACCTGTTCGCGGTCGTGCTGCGCCGGCCCGCGCTGGCCGGCCTGCCGATGCTCGCGATCTACTCGGTGCCGGTCACCGTCACCACCGAGAGCACCAACTGGTTCTGGTTCGCGCTCGGCGCCATCGGGTTCCTGTGGCTGCTGGTCACCGACAACGTCGACCGGGTCCGCCGTTTCGGCCGCCGCTTCACCGGCGACGGCCGCGACGTCGACCTGTGGGAGCCCTCACCGCTCGCCGCCGCCGGTCAGCGGCTCGGCGCGGTCGGCGTTCTCGCCGCCGTGGTCCTGCCGCTCGTGCCGTTCGCGATGCCCGCGGGCCTGATCGACTCGATCGGCGCCGGCGCGGGTGGCGGCGGCGGGATCGGTCCCGGCGGCAAGAACGGCAGGCAGGTCAGCATGTTCGCCCTGCTCTCCGGCCAGCTCAACCGGGACAAGTCGTTCGACATGGTCAAGGTGACCAACCTCGACAACGACCCCAACCCGTACTACCTGCGCTTCAACGTGCTCGAGGACCTCACCAGCCGCGGCTTCAACGCCAAGCCGATCAACGTCGGCAAGACCGTCGGCTCCGGCCTGCCCGGCCCCGGCTGGGACCCGTCGGTCAAGACCAGCACCCACAAGGCCAGCATCGAGATCACCAACGAGCTGGCGATCTACTTCCTGCCGATCTACACCTGGCCGACGAAGCTGGAGAAGATCGACAACAACTGGTCGTTCGACCCGCTCACCACCGTCGTGTACTCCGGCAAGCAGACCACCGCGAAGAAGAAGTACACGGTCGAGTACACGCGCGCCGACCCCACCCCCGACGACCTGCGCAAGGCCCCTGCCCTGAAGGAGAGCGACCCGGCGCTGCGGGACACGACGACCGCGCCCGGCAACACCGTCGTCAAGGAGACGGTCGCCGGGCTCATCAAGGGCAAGACCACCCAGTACGACAAGGTCGCCGCGATCCTGGAGTACTTCTCGCAGGCGAACGGCTTCACCTACGACACGGCCACCGGTGCCGAGACCAGCGGCTCCGCCATCGCCGACTTCCTCAAGAACAAGCGCGGCTACTGCGCCCAGTACGCGGCGGCCTTCGGCTGGCTCCTCCGCGAGGCGAAGATCCCGTCCCGGGTCGCGTTCGGTTTCGCCCGCGGCGGCACCCGCCAGGGCTCGACGATGACGCTCACGAACTTCAACCTGCACGCCTGGACCGAGGTGTACTTCCAGGGCTACGGCTGGCTCCCCTTCGACGCGACCCCGCCGCAGGCGATCGGCGGCTCGGTGGCCACGTCGTACATGCCGAACGCCGTCACCGACAACTCCGACGTGATCGACGAGAACGACAAGCCCCGCCCCGGCCAGCAGCCGAGCAGCGAAGTCACGGCGGGCGCCGCCGGCGACACCGGCAACAACCCGGGCAACACCGGCACCGGCGGCACCGAGCAGACCGGCTCGATGCTCGTCACGCTCGCCGTCGTCGGTGGCTGGCTCCTCGCGGTCCTGCTCGTCGTCGGGCTGCTCCTGTCACCGGCCCTCACCCGCGGCCGGACCCGCCGCAGCCGCCTGCAGTCCGCGGGCGCCGCCGGCCCGTCGCTGGACTTCACCGAACCCGGCGTCATGGTCCTCGTCGGCAACGACCGCGCGGCCCGCTCCCAGGCGCATCATGCCTGGGACGAGCTCTCCGACACGATGGTCGACTATCACGTGCCGACCGACGACGCCGAAACCCCCCGCGCGACAGTCACCCGCCTCGTCACGAAGGAACGCCTCCGCGACAAGGCCGCGGACGGCGTCCGCCTCCTCAGCACCGTCGAGGAGCACGCCCGGTACGCCCGCACCCCCCTCACCGGTGGTGAGCTCCGCACCGCGGTCGACGAGGTGCGGTCGGCCTTCGCCGCCCGGGCCAGCCGCAAGACCCGCATCATGGCGGTCGTCCTCCCCCCGTCCGTCCTGCGCCGCTGGCGCTCGGCCACCGCCCAACGCGCCAGCTCCGCGTCGCTCTGGCTCGGCCAGGGCTGGGACAAGCTCATGCGCGCCATCAGCGTCCGCCGCTTCGTGGCCCGCCGCGCCGACCGCTGACCCCTTCCGCATGATCCGGAAGAGCTCTTGTCGCCCTGGCAGCAAGAACTCTTCCGGATCACGCGACCCGACCACCAAACCGGGCCGGCAGCACGGCCGGCAAACGGAGCGTCAGGGTGCGGACGGAGCGCAGGTGCGGTGGGCAGACGGGTGGGCGCGTCGACGGGGGAACAGTGTCGGCGCGCCCTTTGTCTGCCTGGCTGGGGTCAGACGTCGCCTTCAGGGCGGCGGCGCCAGCGTTCTTCCAGGCGGTCGACCAGTCCGGCTCTGCGCTGCCGGGTGCGGCGTGTGGCGGTGCCGCCGACGGCGTGCAGGTCGGTGCTCTGTCCGCGGCGGTACGCCTGGACGCCGAAGACCAAGGCGCCCAGCATGACGACGAAGCCGCCGACGCCGAGGGGTGGGATTGAGATGGCGACGCCATAGACCAGTAGTGCCATGCCGGCGAGTAGGAGCACCGCAGCGGCGATCATCCGACGCTTGGCATGGAACCGCGGGTCGGTGGCGCGCACCGCCGAGGCAAACTTGGGGTCCTCGGCTAGCGACCGCTCGATCTGCTCGAACAGCCGCTGCTCGTGTTCCGAGAGCGGCACGGCACTCCTCCCCGGTCGCGAAGGTCGACCCTGATGGACCGACAGTCCGGCACAGCCCGTCGGGCTGCGTACTGGCAAGTTTACGAGGGGCTCACCGGGTCGGAAAGCGGGACGATGGTCCGGCCGTGCCGATTTTCCGCCGAGTCGGGCTCTATCTACCCCCATTGTGTCGTGTCGGAGGTCCGTCCGGTGGGTCGGGGGCCGGTGCGGCGCCGTTTCCGTCGTGGCGGAGGCCGTCGCCGCGCAGGAGGCTGGCGGGCTTGACGAGGCCCGTGCCGAAGCGGGCGGCGACCGCGTCGGCGGCGCGCTCGGCGTCTCGCCAGCCGTGGTCGCGCTCACCGAGCGTCATCTGTCGTGGCGCTCCGTCGGCGGAGGTGAGGCCCTCGACGCGGACGCCGATGAGGCGGATGCGCTCGCCAGGGCGGGCGGAGGTGAACAATGCCCAGGAGATCTCGAAGATCTCGCGGGCGACGTCGGTGGGGACGTCAACGGTGCGTGACCGGCTCAGGGTCTGGAAGTCGGCGAGCCTGATCTTGACGGCGATCGTGCGGCCCACCTGGTCCGCGTGGCGGAGGCGCTGGGCGACCTTGTTGGACAGGGCGAGCATCGTGCGTCGGATGATTGACAGGTCGCTCACGTCGACGTCGAACGTGGTCTCGGCGCCGATGGACTTCTCGACGTGGTCGGGAATCACCCTGCGGGGGTCACGCGCCCAGGACAGCTCGTGCAGGTGATGGGCGGAGGCGTCGCCGACGGCGGCGCGGAGCATGCCGAGCGGGGCGGCGGCGAGGTCGCCGACGGTCCTGAGGCCGACCCGCTGGAGGCTCTCGGCGGTCCGCTCGCCGACGCCCCACAGGGCGCTGACGGGCAGCGGGTGCAGATAGTCCAGCGCGCGGGCGGCGGGGATGACCGCCATGCCGTCGGGCTTGGCGCGGGTGGAGCCGAGCTTGGCCATGAACTTCGTCGAGGCGACCCCGACGGAGCAGGTGAGCCGCTGCTCGGTGGCGACCCGGCGGCGGATCAGCGCGGCGATCTCGGCGGGGCGGCCCAGCAGCTTGCGGGCGCCGGCGACGTCGAGGAACGCCTCGTCGAGGGAGAGCGGCTCGACGAGCGGGGTGACGTCGCGGAAGATCGCCATGACGGCGCGGGAGGCCTCGGTGTAGGCGGCGAAGTCGGGTGGCAGGAAGATGCCGTGCGGGCAGAGCCGCTGCGCCCTGCTGCCGGGCATGGCGCTGTGCACCCCGAACTTGCGGGCCTCATAGCTGGCGGCGGACACGACTCCGCGCGGGCCGGCGCCGCCGACGATGACGGCCTTCCCGCGCAGCTCGGGGCGGCGGCGGATCTCGACCGAGGCATAGAACGCGTCCATGTCGACGTGCAGCACCGTGCAGCCCGTGTCATCGGCGTCGGGGCCGAACTCCCCCGCGCCCGAACCACCCCGAGGCACCACCTGACTGCGACCCACAGACGCACCTTAACCAGACCCCCCGACAAAAACCGGCGGCGAGCCGAACACCTGAACGAATTGACGGGAAGTTAGGTATGCCTTACCTTCCTGGAATGGCCCTCCTCGCGCTGACGTCGCCGCTGGCGCCCGTCGTCGCGGCCGTCGAAGGGCTGCGCCCGCTCCGTCCGGACCTGGTCCGCTGCGTCGCACCTGGAGTGATCACCGGCGGCGGCGAAGGCTGGCGGCCGGGGACCGACCGGTGCGCCGTGGCGGTGCTCCTGGTCGTGGGGTGGACCAGAGCGCGCCGGGTGCCGCTGCCGGTGCCGGGCGAGACGTTCCTCAACCGGGCCGGTCAGCTCGGGCTCCGCCGGGCGCGGGTGGCGGTGCTGTGCGACGACCCCGTGGCGGGCGCGCCGGGCGTGGTGGTCGCCGCGTCGAAGGACGAGCTGCTCAGGATCGTCCTCGAGCAGGCGGACGAGGTCGGCCCGGAGCTGCGGGCCGCGATGCGCGAGCTGACGAAAGGCCGCCTGGTCAGGACCGGCTGAGGACACGGACCCCGAGGGCCACGAATCTAGCGCCGCAGCACCAGCAGCGGAATCTGCATCTCCGCGGCGGTGCTCGATCCGTGGAACGCCACCATCCGCGTGAACCGCGCGGGCTCGTGCTCGGACGCCATGATCACCCACCGGTCGTGGCAGATGACGACGACGTCGCCGACGCGGGCCAGGTGCTGCTGCGGGATCGGCCCGAACCAGCCCGCCGCGACCGCCTCCTCCCGGCTCAGCACGGTGGCGGCGGACCCGAGGACGCCCTGCCAGGAGGCGATGACGTCGGCACGCGCGCCGGGGATCGTGTGCAGGTAGCGCACCCGGGGCTCACCGGCGACGACGGCGATCCCCTCGCGCAGGCGGGCGTCCTTGTCGAGGTCGAGGCGCCGGTCGGCGGGGATGTCGAGCTGCCCGTGGTCGGCGGTGACGACCAGCCCCGAGTTGGGCGGCAGCCCGTCGATCAGCCGGGTGAGGAGCCGGTCGGCATTGCCGACGGCGGTGCGCCACTCGCCGGTGCCGATGCCGAAGTCGTGCCCGAACCGGTCGACGTCGGGCAGATACCCGTACACCAGGCGCGAGGTCCGCAACGCGGCCAGCATCGACGAGGCGACCTCGTCATAGGCGACCCCCGCGCCGAAGCGGGCGCCCCGATACGCGGACAGGGACAGCCCGGTGTCGGCGAACTTCGGGTTGCTGACGACCGTCGGGGCGAGGCCCGCGTTGACGGCCCGGGTGAACGCGGTCGGCAGCGGCTGCCACTGCGCGGGGTCGGGCTGGTTCTCCCAGTGCAGGTGGTTGACGAGCTTGTCGGTGCCGGGCTGGTTGATCACGATGCCGACGATCCCGTGGGCGCCGGGCGGGGCGCCGGTGCCGAGGGTGACGAGGCTGACCGGGGTCGTCGACGGGAAGCCGGCGGTGATCGACCGGGCGGTGCCGAGCCGGCCGCCGAGGAAGTCGGTGATCGTCGGCGCGTGGGGTGCGGCGACGCCGAGCTGGTGCCAGCCGAGCCCGTCGAGGAGGACCACGGCGACGCGGTCGACGCCGGCGAGGGTGGCGCCGAGGCCGAGGGCGTCGCGCTCGTACGGCATCCCGAGCACGCTGAGCACGCTGGGCATGACCTCGGCGAGGCTGCCCTGCCCGTACCGCGGAGCGACGGGATCGAGGAGGCCCATCACAGACCCTTGCGGGCCAGCAGGTGCAGCTGGGTGGCGATGTCGCGATACGGCGGCGTCCCGGCGAGCGCCAGCTCGAAGGCCTGCAGCGCCTCCGGCTCGCTCTCCGCGACGCTGCCGGGGACGAGGTCGGTGATGATCCGGACGCCGTGGATCTGCTCGACGACCAGGCCGCAGCCGGTGAGCAGGGCGGTGGCGGTGCCCACGTCATACCGCCGGCTGAGCCGGTCACGGGTGTCGGCGCGGCCCTCGGGGCTGGCGACGAGCAGGGACGCGGCGGCGAGGTGCCCGCCGATGGCCTTCGCGAGGACGGCGGCGGCGCGGTTGGCGACGACGACGCTGGCGGTGCCGCCGGGGCGCAGGGTCGCGGCGAGCGCGGTGACGACCTTGTGCGGGTCGTCGACGAACTCGAGCATGCTGTGGCACAGCGCCAGGTCGACGCTGCCGGGCGGGACGAGGTCGGCGAGGCCGTCGCCGTCGCCCTGCACGGCGGTGATCCGGTCGGCGACCCCCGCCTCGGCGGCGCGGCGGGTGAGCGCGGCGAGCGCGTCGGGGCTGGGGTCGACGACGGTGACGGCGTGCCCGGCGCGGGCGAGCGGCACGGCGAACCCGCCGGTGCCGCCGCCGACGTCGAGGGCGGTTAGGGGTCCCCCGGCCCCGGCGATCTCACGACGCAGGACCTGCCAGACCACCGCGGTGCGTGGCGACGCCACTGAGGACTCCACCCCCCGACCTTAGTACCCACCTACGACACGATCGGGAGGTATACCTGACCACCCGACGCCACGAACTCCTCGGACTTCGCCCGCATCTGCGAGGAGAGGGACTGGCTGATCTTCATGGAGCAGAACTTCGGGCCGCACATGGAGCAGAAGTGCGCGGTCTTCGCGGCCGTCGCCGGCAGCGTCTCGTCGTGGTAGGACCGCGCGGTGTCCGGGTCCATGGCGAGGTTGAACTGGTCCTCCCACCGGAACTCGAACCGCGCCTTGGACAGCGCGTCGTCCCACGCCTGCGCGCCGGGGTGGCCCTTGGCGAGGTCGGCGGCGTGCGCGGCGATCTTGTAGGCGATGACGCCGGCCTTGACGTCGTCGCGGTCCGGCAGCCCGAGGTGCTCCTTGGGCGTCACGTAGCAGAGCATCGCCGTGCCGTACATGGCGATCATGGCGGCACCGATGGCGCTGGTGATGTGGTCGTACGCCGGTGCGACATCCGTCGTGAGCGGGCCGAGGGTGTAGAACGGCGCGTCGTGGCACCACGCCTTCTGCAGGTCCACATTCTCCTTGATCTTGTGCATGGGCACGTGCCCGGGGCCTTCGATCATCACCTGCACGTCGTGCTCCCACGCCACGCGCGTGAGCTCGCCGAGCGTGCGCAGCTCGGCGAGCTGGGCCTCGTCGTTGGCGTCGGCGATCGACCCGGGCCGCAGCCCGTCCCCGAGCGAGAACGCGATGTCGTAGCGGGCGAAGATCGCGCAGAGCTCGGCGAAGTGCTCGAACAGGAAGTTCTCCTGGTGACGCGCCAGACACCAGGCCGCCATGATCGAGCCGCCGCGGGACACGATGCCGGTGACCCGGCCGACCGTCATCGGCACGTACCGCAGCAGCACCCCGGCGTGCACGGTCATGTAGTCGACGCCCTGCTCGGCCTGCTCGATGACGGTGTCCCGGTAGGCCTCCCAGGTGAGCGCGAGCGGGTCGCCGCCGACCTTCTCCAGGGCCTGGTAGAGCGGGACGGTCCCGATCGGCACCGGCGAGTTGCGCACGATCGCCTCGCGGGTCGCGTGGATGTGCCTGCCGGTCGACAGGTCCATGACGGTGTCGGCGCCCCACTTCGTCGCCCAGGTGAGCTTCGCGACCTCCTCCTCGATCCCGGAGGAGACCGCCGACGTGCCGATGTTCGCGTTGATCTTCACGAGGAAGCGGCTGCCGATGACCATCGGCTCGCTCTCCGGGTGGTTGACGTTGCTGGGCAGGATCGCCCGCCCGGCCGCGATCTCCTCCCGCACGACCGACGGGTCGACACCCTCGCGGATCGCCGCGAACTCCATCTCCGGCGTGACGACCCCCTGCCGCGCGTAGTACAGCTGCGTCCGCCCTCCGCCATGATCGCCGCTGCGCGAGGCGATCCACGGGGCGCGCAGCGCCGGCAGGCCGGCGGGCGGGTCGTTGAGCGGGCCGGACGTGTCGTAGAGGCGCACCGGCGGGTTCCCGCCGCTCAGTTCGACCTCGGCGAACGGCACCCGGATGTCGTCACGGGACCCCTGGACGTGGACCTTGCGCTTCATGCGGATCCTTCCTTTTGCGCACGGCGGAGCCGGCACGCCTGAGGCGCACCTTGGTTGCGTTTGCGGCAGGTGTACTAGCGGAGCGGGGCCTCGAAAGGTCCCCACCCGAGCGGGCCGTGCCCGGCGCCGAGCCGCCAGCCGGACGACGCGGCCAGCGCGGCGTGCACGTAGTCCTTCGCGCCGGCGAGCGCTTCGGCGAGGGACTGTCCGAGCGCGAGCCGGGCCGCGGTCGCCGCCGCGAACGTGCACCCGGTCCCGTGGTTGTTGGCGGTGTCGATCCAGGGTGCGGTCAGCAGTTCGACGGTGCCGCCGGCGCAGACGACGTCGACGGCGTCGCGGCTGCCGCGCAGGTGCCCGCCCTTGACGACGACGCACCGGGGCCCGGTCGCGGCGAGGTCCTCGGCGGCCTTGATCGCGTCGTCGACGTCGGTGACGTCCCGGCCCAGCAGCACCGACGCCTCCCGGAGATTCGGGGTGACGACCGCGGCGTGCGGGAACAGCAGGTCCAGGTAGGCGCGTTCGGCGTCGCGGGTGAAGAGCCGGTCGCCGGAGGAGGCGACGAGGACCGGGTCGACGACGAGCCCGGGCAGCCGCGGCGCGTAGGACGCGACGAGCGCCACGGTCTCCGGCGTGGCGAGCATGCCGGTCTTGACCGCGCCGACGGGCAGGTCGGCGAGGACCGCGTCGAGCTGCGCGCCGACGAACGCGGGGCCGACGGCGGAGATCCCCCGCACGCCGAGGGTGTTCTGGGCGGTCAGCGCCGTGATCACGCTGGTGCCGAAGACCCGGTGCGCGGCGAACGTCTTGAGGTCCGCCTGGATGCCCGCGCCGCCGCCGGAGTCGGATCCGGCGATGGTCAGCGCCACGACCGGCTGCGTCATGCCGCCACCTCCGCTTCG
>NZ_JBEXDG010000027.1:0-68317 GCF_040605635.1 Dactylosporangium sp. NPDC005555 | reverse complement strand
GCTCCGGCGCCGGCCTGACCTCAACCGACCCCATGACGAGCAGCCCAAGACGCTTCGCTGGCCGCTCATGCCGCCACCTCCGCTTCGCTCCGGCGCCGGCCTGACCTCAACCGACCCCATGACGAGCAGCCCAAGACGCTTCGCTGGCCGCTCATGCCGCCACCTCCGCTTCGCTCCGGCGTCGGCCTGAGCCAGAACTGTCACATGATGAGCAGCCCAAGACGCTTCGCTGGCCGCTCATGCGGTCATCAGCTCCTTGACGAACCTCGCGGGGTCCTCGGCGCGCATCACGGCACCCATGACGGCCACGCCGGAGGCGCCCTCGTCGAGACAGTCACGGACCCGCCCGGGGGTGTCGACGCCGCCCAGGGCGTACACCGGCAGCCGCGGGACGACCATGGACATCCTGGCGAGCGCGGCGAGCCCCAGCGGGGGGCCGTAGCCGGGTTTGGAGCGGGTCGGGAAGATCGGCGACAGGGTCGCGAAGCCCGCCTTCGCGCCGGCGGCGGCGACCAGGTCGTCGAGGTCGTGGCACTTGCGGAACGCGGTCGTGTCCTCGGCCAGCACCAGGCGGCCCTTGACGCCGTCGAGCATGCTCCGCAGCCGGGCGGCGAGGTCGGCCCGCTCCCCCGCCGGGAGGTCCTCCTCGCCGAGGACGACCAGCCGCGCGCCCCCGTCGATGGCCCGGTTGACCACCTCGTCGAGGGGGCGGTGCGCCTGCTTGCGGTCGGTGAAGAGGATCAGTCCGGTCACCATGGCAACCCTCCCGTAGGGCTCGATGCGGTCGCGTACAGGCGGCGCGGGATCCTCCCGGCGGTGTGCGCGAGGCGGCCGGCGGCGACGGCGAGCCGCATCGCCTCCGCCATGCGCGCCGGATGCTCGGCGCGGGTGACCGCCGACGCGAGCAGGACCCCGTCGCAGCCGAGCTCCATGGCGAGGGCGGCGTCGGACGCGGTGCCGATCCCCGCGTCGAGGATGACCGGCACGCCGACCTTCTGCCGGATGAGCGCGATGTTGTGCGGGTTGCGGATGCCGAGCCCGGATCCGATCGGCGCCCCGAGCGGCATGACCGCGGCGCAGCCCGCGTCGGCGAGGCGCTGGGCGATGATCGGGTCGTCGCTGGTGTACGGCAGCACGGTGAACCCGTCCTCGACGAGCCGCTCCGCGGCGGCGACGGTCTCGACCGGGTCCGGGAGGAGGGTCTCGTCGTCGCCGATGACCTCCAGCTTCACCCATGCCGTGCCGAACGCCTCGCGGGCCAGGTGGGCGAGCCTGACCGCCTCGATCGCGGTGTAGCAGCCGGCCGTGTTGGGCAGGATCCTCACCCCGCAGCGTTCGACGACGTCGAGCAGCGACGGCGCCGCCGGGTCGAGCCTGCGCAGGGCGACGGTGACGAGCGCGGTGCCGCTGGCCCGGATGGCGGCCTCGAGCGCGGTGTGGCTGGTGGCGCCGCCGGTGCCGAGGATGAGCCTCGAGCTCAGCGGCTCCCCGGCGATGGTCAGGTCCGGTTCAGCCACCTTGGACCGCCGTGAGGATGTCGATGGTGTCGCCGTCGGCGGGCCTGGTCGCGGCCCAGGCGGCGCGCGGCACGACGGCGCCGTTGAGCGCGACGGCGACACCCCGCGGGTCGGCGACCCCGGCGAGGCCACGCACGACGTCGGCGATGGTGGCGGCGTCGTCCACGTCGGAGGCGACGGCGTTGACCACGAGCTGCATTCGGCTCACTCCTGACTCCCTGCGCCGGCATGATCCGGATCAGGTTCGACGGTCGGGGGCTGACAGCCCCCCTCTCAGCCCGGTCACACCGGACTCCCGTGGGGTACGAACTGACCATAACCCCGGCGCGGTCCTCAGGTAAAGCGGCTCACCCCGCACGCGCTGAGGTCAACATCCGTCGATCCCTTCGTCACGAGGTCGGCGACGGCGTGCGCGGTGACCGGCGCGAGGAGCACTCCGTGCCGGTAGTGCCCGCCCGCGACGAACACGGTGCCGGGCCCGCCGGTTCCTTCGAGCCGGCCGATGACCGGGGCGTTGTCGGGGGTACCGGGCCGCAGCCCCGCGAGGGTCTCGGCGAGGGCGAGCTCGGCGACACCCGGCAGCAGGTCCGCGGCTGGTCTGAGCAGGTCGAGGACCCCGCCGGCGGTCACGGTCGTGTCGGCCCCGCGTTCCTCCTCGGTCGCGCCGACGACCAGCTCCCCGTCGGCGCGCGGCACCAGGTACACGTGACGGCCGAGCGCGACGCCCCGCACCACGTGCGTGAGCAGCGGCTCCGGCCCCCGCAGCCGCAGCAGCTGCCCCTTCACCGGCCGCACCGGCAACCCGGTCACCGCCGCCATCCCACACCCGTTGGCGACGATGATCACATCGTCCCGCAGGCTGGACGGATCGTGGACGTCCTTCTGGACTCGCCGGATCGGCAGCCGCTGCGACCGCAGCGCCGCCAGGAGCAGCCGCGGGTCGACCTGATGGTCACCGGCGGCCCGCGCGCCGCCGCGGATCCGGGGGCTGAGCATGGGTTCGAGCTCCCGGAGCGCCCGCCCGGCGAGGGGTTCGACCGGCGTGCCGGCCCGCCGGTAGTAGTCGACGAGCCGCCGTACCTCGGTCAGGTCGTCCTCGGTGAGCGCGACGAGCAGCGTCCCCTCGGTCCGGTATCCGAGCGGCATCCCGGTCGCGGCGCTCAGCTCCGCCGCGAAGCCGGGCCAGCGCCGCATCGAATCGAGCATCAGCCCCTGCAGCGCTTCCTCGCCGAAGGCGGTTTCCGCGGTCGGCGCCAGCATCCCGGCCGCGACCCGGCCCGCCCCGCGCGCCGGGTCGGCGTCGTAGACGGTGACCTGCTCCCCGCGCCGCGCCAGCTCCCACGCGACACTGAGCCCGACGATCCCACCCCCGATCACCCCGACCTTCACCGCGACGCCCCGGCGAGGACGGCGGCGAACTCGGCGGCCGCGGCGGCCGGGTCCGGGGCGCCGCTCATCGCGCCGACCACGGCGACCGCGTGCGCGCCCACCGCGAACAGTTCGGCCGCCCGGGAGGGGGTGACGCCGCCGATGGCGATGACCGGCACGTCGACCGCCTCGACGACGGCGCGCACGCCGGGCAGGCCGATGGCGGGTGGCAGGCCGGTTTTCGTGGTGGTCGCCCACGCCGGGCCGACGCCGAGATAGGTGGCGCCGTCGAGGACCGCCCGGCGGGCCGAAGCAGGGTCGCGGGCGGTGGCGCCGAGGATCGCAGCCGGGCCCAGGATGCGGCGGGCCGCGGAGACGGGCAGGTCGTCGGCGCCGACGTGGGCACCGTCGGCGCCGGCGGCGAGGGCGATGTGCAGCCGGTCGTTGACGAGGCAGACGGCGCCGGCGGCGCGGCAGAGGGCGACGATCCGCAGGGTCAGGTCGTACGCCTCCCGGTCGGTGACGGTGTCCTCGGGACGGACCTGGACGACGCCGAACCCGGCGGCGAGGGCGTGCCCGACGACGCCGGGCACGTCACGACCGGGACGGGTGTCGGTGATGAGATGGAGTCGTCCGAGCGTGTGCACCGCGATAGTTTTTCAGACATGAAGCAGGTGCGACTTGGCCGGACCGGGCTGAAGGTCTCCGAGATCTGTCTCGGCATGATGAGCTACGGCGATCCCGCGTGGCGTGACTGGGTGCTCGACGAGGAGGCCGCGGACCCGTTCGTGCGGCGCGCCGTCGAGGCCGGGATCACGTTCTTCGACACCGCCGACGTGTATTCGCTCGGGGTGAGTGAGACCGTCACCGGGCGGCTCCTCGCGAGGTACTTCGACCGCCGCGACGACTACGTGCTGGCCACGAAGGTGTTCAGTGTGATGAGCGACCGGCCCAACGACTCGGGGTTGTCGCGCAAGCACGTGCTCGCCGGGATCGACGACTCGTTGCGACGGCTCGGGGTCGATCACGTCGACCTGTACCAGATCCACCGCTTCGACCCGGAGACACCGGTCGAGGAGACGATGGAGGCGCTGCACGACATCGTGCGTGCGGGGAAGGCGCGCTACATCGGCGCGTCCAGCATGTACGCGTGGCAGTTCGCGAAGATGCAGTATGCGGCGAGGGCCAACGGCTGGACCGAGTTCGTGTCGATGCAGAACCACTACAACCTGGTGTACCGCGAGGAGGAGCGGGAGATGCTGCCGCTCTGCGCCGACCAGGGCATCGGCGTGATCCCGTGGAGCCCCCTGGCGCGGGGCATGCTGGCGGGCAACCGGGGGCGCGGCGACGAGCGGCGCACCACCCGCTCGGCCAATGACACGTTCTCCTCGATGTACACCGAGGACGACTTCGCGGTGGTCGACGTCAACGCCGAGATCGCCGGCGAGCGGGGCGTCGCGTCGGCGCAGGTGGCGCTCGCGTGGCTGCTGTCCCGGCCGGTCGTGACGGCGCCGATCGTGGGTGCGACGAAGCTGTCGCACCTGGAGGACGCGATCGCGGCGACCGAGCTGACCCTCGACGAGAAGGAGATCGAGCGCCTCGAGGCGCCGTACGTGCCGCATCCGGTCCTGGGCCACTGAACGCGGAAAAGGCCGGCCCGCCGGGCCGGCCTTTTCGCGAAACGCTCAGCTGGAGGCCACGCCCAGAGCGCCGCCGCCGCCGGTGTGCAGTTCGGTGCCCGAGGCGAAGGCGCTGTCGAAGCGCGCCTGCAGGGCGTCGAGCTGGTCGTACTCCGACGCGTGCGAGGACTCCGAACCCTCCGCGGCGAACACGTGGTCGGCCTCGGCCTCGTTGTGGTCGTACGAGGTGAAGTCCGACTCCTCGTAGTGCGCCCCGTTCGGGTTGGTGTACTCCACGTGGTGACCCTGGTCGAAGCTCGTCGACTCCGCCGAGGCGTGGTCCTGCTCGTACACGCCGAAGTTCGAGTCGTAGTCGTTCTCCGCGGCGTGCACCTGGTGCAGCTGGTCCAGCGACTCGTGCTCCTGACCGGCCTCGACATGGCCGTAGTCAGTGCCGCCGTCGTGGCCGGTGTCCCACTCGCTCATTGCAACTCCCCAGTATCCGGTGTGGCTTCGTCGTCGCTGTTGAAGACCACGTTAGGCACTCTCGGCAAGCATTGAATCCCCGAAACGTGCCACCGCCCAGCGCAGTGCCAGGTAGGCGACAGTCCCGAACCACGGCGCCGCCGGGGTCCGTGTCTGCGGGCAGCTGGGGGCACCGTTCGAACCCGATGTCCCCGGTGTCATCACCCCCTTACGACGCCGGGTGCCGAGCCCGGAACATAGCGCAGGACGGGCCCGGGGCAGGCGCTCCGGGCCCGCCGCATTACGCTGTCGGCCGTGATCGGGCCCTTGGCAGTCGCCATCTCCGTGCTGTCGCTCGCCCTCGCGGCCTGGGCGTTCGTGGAGTTCTTCCGGCACCGTGAGCCGACCCGCCCGCTCTTCCAGGGACTCGGCGTGGTCACGGTGCTCGTCCTGGCGCAGGTGGTCGCGCTCGGCGTCGGGCTCGCCCGCGGGCACGGCCCGGAGGAGGGCGGCGAGGTCGTCACCCTCGTCGGGTACATGCTGACGGCGCTGCTCCTGCCGCCGGCCGGCGCGGTCCTCGCCCGGATGGAGCCGACCCGCTGGGGTTCCCTGCTCATCGGCAGCGCCGCCGTCATCGTGCCGGTGCTCATCCTGCGACTGGGACAGATCTGGAATGGCTGAACACATCAACAGGGGGCCCGGCCGGGTCCTCGTCGCGATCTACGGCGTGTTCGCCCTGGCCGCGACCGCCCGCGCGAGCGTGCAGATCGCGACGAAGTTCGGCGACGCGCCCCTCGCGTACTCGCTGTCGGCGCTCGCCGCGGCCGTCTACATCGTCGCGACCGTCGCCCTGGCCCGGGACGCGCGCCGGGTCGCGCTCGCCGCGTGCGGGTTCGAGCTGCTCGGCGTCCTCGTCGTCGGCACGCTGAGCATCCTGGACAGCGAGGCGTTCCCGGACGCGACCGTCTGGTCCGACTACGGGCAGGGCTACGGCTATGTCCCCCTGGTCCTGCCGGTCGCCGGTCTCTGGTGGCTCCTGCGCGGCCGCCGGACCGCATGAGCGGCACGGGCTCATCTGAAGTCGCGGGACGCTGAGCGGATCGGCAGGCTCAGCACCGCGAGGTGGTCGGCGCGCAGGTTGAGCACCCCCTCGACCTTCTCCAGGATCCCGCGGACGATCATGGCGCTCGCCGTCCGGGCGACCCGCCGGTGCCGCTGCCACAACCCCGGCGTGCAGGTGACGTTGAGCATCCCCGTCTCATCCTCCAGATTGATGAACGTGACGCCACCCGCGGTTGCCGGGCGCTGCCGGTGGGTGACGATCCCGCCGACGCAGACGCGGCGGCCGTGCTCGACGGCGTGCAGGCGCTCCACGGACAGGGCGCCGATCCGGTCGAGGTACTCACGGGCGAACTGCGCCGGGTGCGCGTCCGGGGCCAGTCCGGTCGCCCAGACGTCGGCGACCATACGTTCCACGGCGTCCATCCCGGGCAGCATCGGCGCGTCCAGGCCGCCGGTCGTGCCGGGCAGCCGTCCCGCGGTCTCGCGCGCCGCCGCGCCCGCCGACCACAGCGCCTCCCGCCGGCTGAGCCCGAGCGCGGCGAAGGCGTCCGCGGTCGCCAGGGCCTCCAGGTGGGCGGTGGTGAGGCCGGCCCTTCGAGCGAGGTCGCTCATCGAGGTGTACGGGCCGTGCCCGCCCCGCTCTTCCTCGATCCGTCCGGCGACGGCGGTGCCGAGGGAGCGGACCGCGGACAGCCCGAGCCGCACGACCGGCCCGCCCCGCCCCCACCCCGGCGGGCCGCTTCCGGGGACCTCCCCGGGCACGGGGTCCTCCAGTGTCGCCAGGGCGTTGCTGCGGTTGACGTCGGGGCGGCGGACGGTGACGCCGTGCCGGCGGGCGTCGTCGACGAGCGACTGCGGTGAGTAGAACCCCATCGGCTGCGCGTTGAGCAGTGCCGCGCAGAACGCCGCCGGGTGGTAGCGCTTCAGCCAGGCGCTCGCGTACACGAGATAGGCGAAGCTCATCGCGTGGCTCTCCGGGAAACCGTAATTGGCGAACGCGGACAGCTTCTCGAACAGTTCCTCCGCGAGCGCGCCCTCGATGCCGTTGGCCGCCATGCCGTCGTACAGCCGCTGCCTGATACGACCCATGCGCTCCATCGACCGTTTGGACCCCATGGCGCGGCGCAGTTCGTCGGACTCGGCGGGGCTGAATCCGGCGACGTCGATCGCCATCTGCATCAGCTGCTCCTGGAAGAGCGGCACGCCGAGGGTCTTGCGCAGTGACGGCTCCAGGAGCGGATGCGGATAGGTCACCTCTTCCAGTCCGTTCTTGCGGCGGATGTACGGGTGGACGGAACCACCTTGGATCGGGCCGGGACGGATCAGCGCGACCTCGACGACCAGGTCGTAGAACCCGCGGGGTTTGAGCCGCGGCAGGGTGGCCATCTGCGCGCGGCTCTCCACCTGGAACACGCCGACGGAATCGGCGCGGCACAGCATGTCGTAGACCTCGGAATCGTCCAGCGGCATGGTGGAGATGTCGAGTTCGCCGCCGATCATCTCGAACGCGTAGCGCAGCGCCGACAGCATGCCGAGGCCGAGCAGGTCGAACTTGACGAGCCCGACGGACGCGCAGTCGTCCTTGTCCCATTGCAGGACGGTGCGGTCGGCCATTCGCGCGTGCTCGACGGGGCACACCTCGATCACCGGCCGGTCGCAGATGACCATGCCGCCGGAATGGATCCCGAGGTGCCGGGGAAACGTCTGCAGTTCGTTGGCGAAGTCGAGGACCTGCCGGGGGATGTCGTCGACGTCGGCGGCCGTCACGTCGCCCCACCGTTCGACCTGTCTGCTCCACGCGTCCTGTTGCCCCGGCGAGTGCCCGAACGCTTTCGCCATGTCCCGGACCGCGGATTTCGGCCGGTACGAGATGACGTTCGCGACCTGCGCGGTGTACCGCCGGCCGTATTTCCGGTAGACGTGCTGGATGACCTTCTCGCGCTGATCGGACTCGATGTCGATGTCGATGTCGGGCGGCCCGTCGCGTTCCGGGGACAGGAACCGCTCGAACAGCAGCCCCCATTTGACGGCGTCGACGTTGGTGATGCCGAGCGCGAAGCAGACCGCCGAGTTCGCCGCGGAGCCGCGCCCCTGGCAGTAGATGTCGTTGTTCCTGCAGAACGTGACGATGTCGTACACGACGAGGAAATACCCCGGGAAGTTGAGCTCCTCGATGAGGGCCAGCTCGTGCTCCAGTTGTGCGTGCGCTCCGGCGTTGCCGCGGTACCGGTCGGCGGCGCCCTGCATCGTCAGGTGCCGCAGCCAGTCCATCTCCGACATGCCGGCCTCCGGCACCGCGTAGTCCGGCAGCCGCGGCGCGACGAGCTGCAGGTCGAACGCGAGTTCCTCGCCGAACGCGGCGGCCCTGGCCACCGCACCGGGCCAGGCCGCGAACCGGGCCGTCATCTCCGCGCCGCCGCGCAGGTGGGCGGTGCCGGCGGCGGGCAGCCAGCCGTCGATGTCGTCGAGACTGCGCCGGGCCCGGACGGCGGCGAGCGCGGTGGCCAGCCGTCTGCGGCCCGGGGTCGCGTAGTGCACGTTGTTCGTCGCGACCGTCGGCAGCCCCCGCGCCCGGGCCAGGTCGTCGAGGGCGTCGTTGCGTTCGTCGTCGAACGGGCCGCCGTGCGAGGTCAGCTCCACCGCCACCGACCCGGCGCCGAACAGGGCGGTCAGGCGGTCCAGCTCCTTGCCCGCCGCCTCCGGTCCGTGTTCGAGCAGCGCCGCCTGGACGTGGCCCTTCCGGCAGCCGGTCAGGATCAGCGCGTGGTCCCTGAGCGCCGCCGCGGCCTCCTCCAGGTCGTAGACCGGGCGGCCCTTCTCGCCGCCGCGGAAGTGGGCCTCGCTGATGACGGTGGACAGCCGCGCGTACCCCTCCGGGCCCCTGGCGAGGACGAGCAGGTGCCGGCCGTGCGGGTCGGGTTCGCCGTTCTGCGGCCCGGGCAGCCCGAGCGACAGCTCCGCGCCGAACACGGTCCGGATGTCGAGCTCCCTGGCCGCCTCGGCGAAGCGGACCACGCCGTAGAAGCCGTCGTGGTCGGTGATCGCGACCGCGGACAGGCCGAGCCGGGCGGCGGCCTCGGCGAGCTCCTCGGGGTGGCTGGCGCCGTCGAGGAAGCTGAAGTTCGTGTGGCAGTGCAGTTCGGCGTACGGCACCGCGTCGACGGGCCGTCGCAGCGGCGGCGGGGTGTACGCGCCGCGTTTGCGTGTCCAGGCCGGGGAGTCCCCGCCGTCGCCGTCCGCCGACAGGACGTCAGGGTGGTAGTCCGCGGGAGGCTGTCCCCAGCTCTTCCCGCTCAGCCGCTGCTCGAACTCCCGCCAGGGGATGTCGGGGTTGCTGAATCCCATCAGTCGTACAGCCCTTCCACGTGCCAGGTCCCGTCCTCGAGAACCGCCAGGATCGCCCGCTCGTCGGCGAGCTGGAGCTGGAAGCGGGCCCGGCGGCGGGCGCCCTCGTCGTCCCACCAGCGTTCGTCGACCGGCCACGGCCCGCCCCACGCGACCACGCCGACCGGCTGCCCGTCGCCGATGCGGACCGTGGCCGGCGCGCCGCTGAGCTCCAGCCGCCCGCTGACCCGCACCATCCGCCCCTCCGCGTCGGCGACGACGGCGGGCAGCGGCACCGGGTACACGGTCGCCGGCGAGGGCGAGGGCAGCCCACCCGGCCACGGCGCATCCGTGCCCCGCGCGACCCGTTCGTCGCCGAACGCGACGAGCCGGATCCGGCTGCTGTCGGCGCGCCCGCCGTCGAGGACGGCGGTGAGGACCGCGTCGGGGCCGAGCAACCCCTGGACGCGGGTGAGGGCGCGGTGGGCGCGGTCGCGTTCCTCGCCGGCCTCGCCCCACAGCCCCGGCTGGAGCCCGAGGTGCTCGACGACGCCTTCCGGGACGAGCCGCAGCCGCCGGATCCCGCTCGTCGGTCCGTCCTTCCGCTTCAGCCAACCGTCGAGCTGCCAGCGGAGCCGGTCGGCGATGGCGTTGACGCTCAGCAGCCCGTCGTGCCGCCAGACCCGCAGCAGCTCCTGCCCGGTGACGGTGGTCGCCTCGATCCCGAGCCGCGTGCACGCCAGACCCTGCTCCCCGAGCCGCTCGTGGAGCCGCTCCGCGAGGGCCCGGGCCGCGAACGCGGCGGCGTCGACCCGCTCGACCGGCTCGACCGGCTCGTCGAACGTCTCCGTCACGTCGAGGTCCACCGGCGGCCGCCGCGGCGCGAGCGGCCGCTCGTCCCGCCCCCCGGCGAGCCGGTGCGCGAGCGCCGCGTCGAACCCGAACCGCGCGAGCACGTCCGGCGCGGGCAGCGCCGCGAACTCCCGGAGCGTGTGGATCCCGAGCCGCCGGAGCAGGTCGGCGAGCGCCGGGCGCCCCAGCGCCGTGATGCTCAGGTCCTGCAGGAACGCCGCCGTCTCCCCCGCCGGCACCAGCACCCCGGCCCGCGCCGCGAGCCCCGCCGCGAACGTCCCCTCCGCCACCCCGACCTGCGCCTCCACGTCACACCGCTGCGCGATCTGCTCGACGAGCCGCTCCGCCGCCGCGGCCTCACCGCCGTAGAACCGGGCGGGCCCCCGCGCGGCGAGCGCGCACGCCCCCGGCCGCAGCGTCTCCACGCCCGGCGCGACCTCCTCGACCGCCATGAGCACCGGCTCGAACGCCCGCGTGTCCCTCCCCGGGTCGTGCTCCAGGACGATCAGGTGCGGGCACCGCCCCTGCGCCTCCCGCTTCCGCAGCCCCCGCCGCACCCCTTCGGCCCGCGCCGTCGGCGATGTCGCGAGGACCCGGTTCGCGTGCAGCACCGCCACCGGCTGATCCGCCGGATATCCGTCCACGATCTCCGCCGCCACCACCGGCCAGTCCGGACACCAGACCACCATCGTCCGCATCACCTCAACCCACCCCACCGCGGCCCTGCGTGCCGGGACACCTCAGCCGGCCCTCCGCAACGCCGCGGCCGTCCAGCCCTTCGCGCCACGGCCGTCCAGCCTTTTCGCGCCGCGCGCCGAAACCCGCCCGACAGCCGCGCCGGCCGGGGCACCTCAGCCGACCCTTCGCAACGCCGGGGCCGTCCTGCGCGGCATCTTCGCGTCGCGTACGGGGGGCAGCGGGCCCTCCAGGGCGGGCAGCCAGAGCGTCACCTCGCGGGCGGCGCTCGCCGCTCCCCGGCCGCGGGCCTGGATCGTCAGCTCCCGGCACCGCAGGCGCCCCCGTCCTTCCCCGAGCCCGCCCCAGCTCTGCCGCACCGGCGAGACCGTCACGTCGGCGCCCGCCCACGCCCCCGCCGGCATGAGCACGCTGCCCCGCTGCCGGGCCCGCGCCGCCAGCCGCCCGGCCACCGCCGGCTGGAGCGTGCCCGGCACCGCCGCCACCACGATGTCCACCCCGTCGAGCAACGCCGCGACGATGCCCGCCCATTCGGCCCCGGGGTCAGGCACCAGCGCCAGCCGCTCGAGCGCGATCCCCATCTCGGCCGCCGCCACCGGACTCAACGCAGGCATCCCCACCACCGCACACCACGACCCGGCCCTGCTCGCCGCCGCCAGCAACGCCAGCAGCACCGACGACGTCTGCACCGCGATCGTCGCCCCCCGCCGCAGCCCGCCTCCCGGCAGCAACGCCCGCAGCCCCGCGAGCACCGGCAGGACCTTCCCCACCCCGATCCCCGCCTCAGCGGTGTGCTCACTGGCCGGCCGCACCGTCCCGGCGCTGACCAGCCCCGCCAGCCCCCGCCCACGCTCCCCCTTGCCCCGCCCCTCCCCCACCGCCCACAACTGCGCCCCGCCCCGCCCTTCCCTGGTTTCGCGAGGGGACCGGGCTTCGCGGACATCGGCATCGTGGACATCGCGGACAGCTCGGGGCTCGCGGGGATCGGGGGTGGGGGTGGGGACGGGCTGGAGGGCGCGGTGGAGGGCAGGGGTGGTCACGCCGCCGGTCCTGGGCACAGCGTCGTCGTCGACGTGTGCGTCAGAGGACTCGGCGGCCGCCGAAGCCGACATGCCAGCCACGGCACCTGCTCCCCCACTGTTGTGCTGTTCTCCCGCCGCGCCCGGGCCGCCACTCCGACGACCGCACGCGACGCTGTCCCGCTGCCCTGTCCCGCTGCCCTGTCCTGCTGGGACCGGGGCCCGGCCGGCCCGTCCCGCTGTGCTGTCCCGTCCGGTGAGCGGCCCGCGATGCCCTCGTCCGATGCCGGCCCTTGGAGGGGCTCGCCTGCTCAGCGCGAGGCGAACCTTCCAGGGCGACGACGGAACGGCGGGGCTGACGTCGTGGATGGCGGCCGGCCCGGATGTCCCGCGCCGCCGGCCCGGCAGGGCCACCGGCGCGACCCGGCCATGAGGCTGATCAGTGTGCGCAGGGCTCGGGTTCTTGATGATCCGGAAGAGTTTGTGCTGCTGTGACGACACAAAGTCTTCCGGATCATGGGGAAGAACCGCCCGGCGGTCGCGGCTCAGCGGCCGGGCCCAGCAGGGCTGAAGGTTCACGGGTCAAGGCTTCACCGGCCGGTTTTCCGATGCCGCCCCCGGCGCCCCCACGCTCGGGAACGGCCAGGCACGGCATGTCGAGGGCCATCCGTGGCCAGTTGCGAAGTGCATGACGGAAGCAACCGCTCCATCACCGGAACCCCGACCCACCCGGGCTGCCGGCAGTGCCAGCACTGTCCGGGCAGGCCGGCGAACCGGCTGGGTCAGGAGCGTCGACCGAGTCGGCCGGGAGCCTTGCCGGGCTGACCGGGCGTGGCGGGCCGACCGGTCTGGGTGGGGCGAGCGGGCCGGGCGGTGGCCTGGTCCGGTCGTGGTGTGCCGGCACCGCCGCGGGTCAGCTGGCGAGGCCCTCGAGCCTGGGCTGATAGGAGAAGCCGAGCCCGACCTCCACGACCGCGATGAACTGCTCCGCGGAGCGCATGAGGTCGTCGGCCTCCCGGGCGGTGACCACCCGCGGAATGCCCGCCTCGGCGGCGGAGCGCTTGCTGGCGCCGGCGGCGAAATAGGCGGCCCACTCGGTCAGCTCGGGTGCGACGAGCACCAGCAGCGACCAGACGCTCGTCACGCGGCTGCGGCGGCCCGGCGCGGCGGGCACGGCCCGGGCGGCGAGGACGGCGGCGGCGGCGCGGAGCGCGGCGAGGTGGGCGGTGGCATAGCGCATGCCGTCGGTGCGGATCTCCGCCGCCTCTTCGAGGCCGCGGCGGGCGAGGGTCAACAGCTCCCGCGGGGTGCGGTGGGGAAGCGCATGCGCGGGAACCGGAAGCTGCTGCCGCGACGGCAGGTTGCCGGCTTGGCCTTGGAGTGCACCACCGGCCGGGCCGGCGACCGGAGCGGTGGCCGGGGCGGTCGGGAATCGACTGACGTTGGACGAGGGGGTCGAACGGTTCGTCGGCATCGGTGTCTCCCTCTGCGGTGCGTCGGCGGGTCCCGCTCTGGGTCCCGTGGTGCGTGCGTGCCGCCGCTGGGGGAGTAGCGATGGCACGCGGGCCGGGCGATGGTCGGGCAACGTCGAACAGCGACGTCGCCGGCCGGGCGTGGAGCTTCCCCACACCACCCCCGGCCGGCGGGCCGGCTGGGTCGCTGCCCGCCGCCCGGGGGTCGTGGGCGGCGGGCAGCGACCCCACCTGAGGCCAGACCCGCGAAAATCCGGCCTCCGCGGTGTCGCGGACCGCGCTCGGGAAGAACGCCGCGAATCGCCTTCCCGAAGCAGTTCGAACACTCGTTCGACTGGGGTAAGACTACACCCGGGGGGCGGGGGAGGCGCAACGGCGCGGGGAGAATTTTCGAACATCCGTTCGCACGATCATTCGACAGTGGCGCCGTCCGGAGCGGCAGGGGCAGGGGCACCGTCCAGCGGTGCGGCGGACCCCGGATCAGGGTGCAGGTGCGTGCGCTGCCCGTCGTGGTCGAAGATGCAGAGGATCTCCGCCGGCCCGCCGTGCGCCCCGAACGCGTGCGGCGTCATCGTGGAGAACTCGGCGGCCTGGCCCGCTTCCACCAGGATGGTCCGCTCCCCCAGCCGCAGTACGACAACACCTGACAGCACCGTGAACCAGTCCTTGCCCGGATGCACCCGCAGCTCGGCGGGGACCGGCCGGGTGATGCGCATCTTGGCCACCGACACCCCGTGCGGCCCCGGCTCCCGGGTCATCATCCAGGTGGTCACACCGTGCGCCACGTCGCGCCGCGGGCGGATCACCACGTCCTCGTCGTCGACGGACTCCACGAGCTGGTCGAGAGTGGTCCCGAGCGCCCGCGCGATCGGCGCGAGCTGGTCCAGGGCGATCCTGCGGTGGCCCGTCTCGATCCGGCTCAGCGTGGAGGGGCTCAGGTAGCACCGGGAGGCGAGGTCGTCGAGCGACCAGCCCCTGGCCACCCGCAGCCCGCGGATCCGCTTGCGCACCAGGCCGTCGAGCGAGTCGTCTTGCGTCATACGCAAGAGCATATGTCGTAGAAGCAAAATCCGGCTATGGTCGTGCCATGGCACACGACCACGGCAACCACCACCACAACCACGACCACGGGGCCCTCACCGAGATCCTCGACCTCGACGCCGAGGTGCTGCACGAGCACCTCACCGAGGTCATGGCCTGGGTCCACGAGCGGGCCGGCGCCGTCTCGACCGTCCTGGACCTGGGCGCGGGCACCGGCGCCGGCACCCTCGCCCTCGCCCGCCGCTTCCCCGGCGCCACCGTCACCGCCGTCGACGTGTCGCCGGAGATGCTGCACCGCCTGCGGCACAAGGCCCACGCCGCGGGACTCGCCGACCGGATCCGCACGGTGGAGGCCGACCTCGACACGGCGGAGCACGACGACCAGCACGACAACCAGCACAATGACCTGGTGTGGGCGGCCAACTCGCTGCACCACCTGGCCGACCCGGTCGCCAGCCTGTCCCGCATCCGCGCCGCGATCCGCCCCGGCGGGCACCTGGTGGCCTTCGAGATGGACTCGTTCCCGCGGTTCCTGCCCGGCGACGAGCTCGAGACCCGCTGCCACGCCGCGGTCGCCGAGGCCCGCGCCGCCGACATGCCGCACCTCGGCGCCGACTGGGGCCCGCTGCTGCGCGCCGCCGGCTTCACCGTCGAGGACCAGCACCGCTTCGAGATCGACCTGAAGCCGCCACTGCCGGAGGCCGCCGGCCGCTACGCGCAGGCGACCCTGCGCCGCCTGCGGCACGGCCTGGAGGACAGGCTCGGCCCCGAGGACCTGGCCGCCCTGGAAAGGCTGGCCGACACCGTACACAACCGGCCGGATCTCACCGTCCAGGCACGCAGGACCGCCTGGCTCGCCACGCCGTAAGGGGCACAATCCAAGACCACACCTGACCTGTACCCTCTGCGGGTGACCCACCAGCCCCGACCCGTCGCCGGTGTCGCGATGGTCCTCGCCGGCAGCGCCCTGTTCGCCGTCAACGGCACCGTGTCCAAGCTCGCCGCCGGCACCGGGATCGACGCACCGCAGCTCACCACGCTGCGGGCCGGCGGGGCCGCGCTGGGACTGTTCGCGCTCGCGCTGGTGTTCCGCCCGGCCCGGCTACGGATCAGCCGCCGCGAGGTGCCGATGCTCGTGGCGTACGGTCTCGCCGGTTTCTTCCTCGTCCCCATGCTCTATTTCGTGGGGATCGGGCGGCTCCCGGTCGGCATCAGCCTGCTGTTCGAATACACCGCGCCGGTACTGGTGGCGCTGTGGGCAAGATTCGTCCAGGGACACAAGGTGCGGCCGCGGCTGTGGGTGGGACTGGCCGCGAGCCTCGCCGGGCTCGCCTGCGTCGCGGAGATCTGGGGTGAGCTGCGCCTCGACGGGATCGGGGTGGCCGCCGCACTCGGCGCCGCCGTGCTGCTCGCCGTCTACTACCTGCTCAGCGCCCACGGTGTGGCAAGCCGCGACACCCTGTCGCTGACCGCGTACGCGTTCGGGGTGTCCGCCCTCGCCGGGTCGGTGGTCCGGCCGTGGTGGGACTTCGACTTCGCCCGCACGACCGTGACCACCCACGGCGTCCCGGTGTGGGTACTGCTGCTGTACGTGGTGATCGGCGGGTCGATCGCGCCGTACCTGCTGCTCGCCGGGGCGATGCGGCACCTGCCGCCGACGAGCGTCGGGATCATCGGCATGTCGGAGCCGGTGATCGCCACCGCCGTCGCCTGGCTGGTCCTGCACGAGCACCTGAACGTCGCGCAGCTCTGCGGCGGCGCCCTGATCCTGGCCGGTGTCGGGCTCGCCGAGACCGCGCGCGTCCAGACGACGCCGGCCGAGCGCCGTCCCGAAACTGTCGGTGCCCCGAACTAGAGTCGACGCCATGCAGCTCCACCCAAACGTGCAAGCGATGCAAGACGCTCTCGACGCCGCCGGCGCCCGCGCCGCCGACGGCACCCCGTGCCAGGTCAAGATCCTCACCGAGGCGGTGCACACCGCCGCCGCGGCCGCCGCGGCGGTCGGCGTCGAGGTCGGCCAGATCGCCAATTCGCTGATCTTCGACGCCGACGGCGACCCGCTGCTCGTCCTCACGTCCGGCGCGCACCGCGTCGACGTCGGGAAGGTCGCCGCGCTGCTCGGCATCGCCAAGAGCAGGGTCAGGCGGGCCAGCGCCGAGTTCGTCCGCGAGCACACCGGCCAGGTCATCGGCGGGGTGTCGCCGCTGGCCCACCCCAAACCGGTGCGCACCCTCGTCGACGTCGACCTCGCGCAGTATGGCGAGCTGTGGGCCGCCGGCGGCATCCCCCAGTCGGTCTTCCCCGTCACGTATGACGAGCTGGTCCGCATCACCGACGGCACCCCTGCCGAGGTCGCGTGACGGTCCGGCTCCACGTCTGGCGCGTCCGCAGGCGCGCGGTGCCCCTCGCGTTCTGGGGCATGGCCGCCGACCGGCGGAGGCTGCGCCGCCAGGCGGGCTTCGTGAAGCTGCTCGGCACCGGCAGGGGCAGCGACTTCGGCGCGGGCAAGGCCGACCTGACCCGCTGGGCGGCGATCATCGTCGGCGACGCCATGGTCGCACCGCCGATGCGCGGCGCGACCGCGAGCTGCGTCATCACTCTGGAGCCGGTCGCGAGCCGCGGGACGTGGGCCGGGCAGGAGCCGTTCGAGCCGGCGGCGCCCCCGTCCGGGACCGGCATGATCGCGGTCCTGACCCGGGCCAGGCTGAAGACCCGCAAGGCGCCCGCGTTCTGGAAGGCGATCGATCCCGTTTCCCGGGCGCTGCCCGGCGCCGAGGGCATGATCTGCGCGTTCGGCGTCGGTGAGGCGCCAGTAGGATTCCAGGGCACGGTCAGCCTCTGGCGCAGTGCGGCAGATGTCATACGCTTCGCGTACCGTCAGCCCGAGCATGCCGCCGTCGTGGACCGCACGGCCCGCGAGGGCTGGTATGCGGAGGAGTTGTTCGCCCGGTTCCGTGTGCTGGACGTCGCCGGCGACCGCGAGGTGATCGGTTGGAGGGACAGCCCGTGAGGCTCGTGCGGTGGCGCGGGGACGACCTCCTCGCGCGGCTCGACGACGTCATCGCCGTCTATGGGGAGGCGATGGGCTATTCGGTGCAGCTCCTGCAGACCCGGCGCGGCTATGTGGCCGGGCACACCCGGCGCGAGTCGTTCCAGGCCGTCGCGACCCTCGACGACGACGACAACCTGCTCGGCTTCGGCTATGGCTACCGCGGCGCGTCCGGGCAGTGGTGGCACGACCAGGTGCGCAACGCGCTGCGCCGCGAGCACCGCAAGTTCTGGCTCGGCGACTGCTTCGAGCTCGTCGAGCTGCACGTCCGCCCGCACGCGCAGGGTCACGGCATCGGCGCCCGCCAGCTGCACGACCTGCTCACCAACGCGCCGCAGCAGACTGCGCTGCTGTCCACGCCCGAGGCGCCCGAGGCGACGTCGCGCGCCTGGCGGCTCTACCGGCGGTTCGGCTTCGTCGACGTCCTGCGGCACTTCAACTTCCCGGGCGACGACCGCCCGTTCGCCGTCCTCGGCCGGCAACTCCCGCTGTGAAGGCGCTCTGGGCGCTGCTGGCGGCGCTCGTCCTCACCGAGATCGCCTATCCGCTGGTGCACGGAGACACCCGGGCGGCGCTCACCATTGCCACCGTCGTGACCGGCTACGTGCTGTCCGTCGGGCACGCCTGGTTGTCCCGGGGGCCGCGCGCCGCCGCCGTGCTCGTCCTCGTCACCACCGGCGGCGGGTTCGCGGTCGAAGCGGCCGGCAGGTCGACGGGCTTCCCCTTCGGCGACTACGACTACGCCGGTTCGCTTGGGCCCAGGCTGCTGGGCGTGCCACTGGTGATCCCCCTCGCATGGACGTGGATGGCGTGGCCCGCGTGGCTCGCCGCCGCCCGACTCACCGGCCGGCCGTGGCTGCGGGCGGGCGCCGCCGGGGTGGGCCTGGCCGCGTGGGACCTCTTCCTCGACCCGCAGATGGTCGCCGAGGGCCACTGGCGGTGGGAGGCACCCGGAGCGACCCTGCCGGGCGTCCCCGGCATCCCGTTGACCAACTATCTCGGTTGGCTGCTGGTCGCGTGGGTCCTGGCGGCGGCGCTCACCCTCATGGTGCCCGACGGTGACGGCGACGACCGGCCGATGCACGCGCTGTACCTGTGGACGTACGGCTCCAGCATCCTCGCGCACGCGGTGTTCCTCGGCATGCCGGCGTCGGCGGCGTGGGGCGCCCTGGGCATGGGCCTCGTGGCGGTCCCCTTGGCGGTGACCCTGTGGCGCTCACGATCATGACGTCGGTGGTGCTCGCGCTGACCGCGGTGGTGCTCGCGCTGACGGTGCACACGCTGATCAACGCACGGTTGCTCCGCCGGCCGCCGGGCGCCCCGCTCCTCGCCGCTCGCGCCGCCGCTTCTCCTGTCGCCGCTCCGGCGGCGGCGGTGCTGCTGCCGTTGCGGGACGAGGTGGAGCGGGTCGAGCCGTGCCTGCGTGCGCTGCTCGCGCTGGACGGCGCGCCGCGACTGCTGGTCCTCGACGACGGCTCCACCGACGGCACCCCCGACCTGGTCAGGTCGATCGGCGGCGACCGGGTCACGCTGCTGACCGGCAGACCGCTGCCACCGGGCTGGCTCGGCAAGCCCCACGCCTGCCAGCAGCTCGCCGACGCCGCCGATGCCGACCTGCTGGTGTTCCTCGACGCCGACGTGGTCCTGCGCCCGGACGCCCTCGACGCGGCCGCCGCGATGCTCGGCGACGCGGGGGCCGACCTGCTCAGCCCGTACCCGGGAATCACCGCGACCGGTGCCGGCGAGCGGCTCGTCCAGCCGTTGCTGCAGTGGTCGTGGCTGACGTTCCTGCCGCTGCGCGCGATGGAGCGCTCACCGCGTCCGTCCCTCGCCGCGGCCGGCGGGCAGTTCCTGCTGGTCAGGCGTGCCGCATACGACCGCGCCGGCGGGCACGCCGCGGTCCGCGACAAGGTCCTGGAGGACATCGAGCTGGCCCGCGCGGTGAAACGCTCCGGCGGCAGGATCGCGCTCGCCGACGGATCCGACCTGGCGACCTGCCGCATGTACACGTCCTGGCGCGAGGTCGTCGACGGCTACAGCAAGTCGCTGTGGGCGTCGTTCGGCTCGCCCTCCGGCGCGTTCGCCGTCGTGTCGCTGCTGCTCTGCCTGTACGTGCTGCTGCCCCTCACCCTCGTCGCCGGCTACTGGCAGGGGCTGGCCGGATACCTGCTCGGCGTCGCCGGGAGGGTCGTCAGCGCCCGAACGACCGGCGGGCGGGCGTGGCCGGACGCCCTCGCCCATCCCGTGTCCGTGCTGCTGTTCGCCTGGCTCGTCGCCCGGTCCTACCGCCGGCGCGGCCGGGTCACCTGGAAGGGCCGCCCCACATGGCGGCCGTGACCGTCACCCGGCAGGGGCGCCGCGCATGGCGACCGTGACCGTCATCGGTGCCGGGGTCGGGGGGCTCGCCACGGCGGCCAGGCTCGCCGCGGCCGGGCACAAGGTCACCGTCTTCGAGCAGGCGGCGACCGCCGGCGGCAAGCTCGGCCGGCACGAGCGGGTCACCGACGCCGGCACCTTCCGGTTCGACACCGGTCCCAGCCTGTTCACGCTGCCGCAGGTCGCGGCGGAGCTGTTCGCGCACACCGGCGGCCCCGCTCCGGAGCTCGACCTGGTCGCGCTGGATCCGCTGGTACGACACCGCTTCCCCGACGGCACGACCCTCGACTCCTGCGCGGGGGCGGGCTTCGAGGACCGCATCGCGGCCACGTTCGGCGCCGGGGCCGCGGACGACTGGCGGCGGCTGTGGCAGCGGGCCGCCCGCGTCTGGGAGACCTCGTGGCGGCACGTCCTCACCGCCCCCGTCGACAACCCGCTCCAGCTCGCCGGCCTGGCGTGGCGGCTGCGGGACCTGGCCGCGATCGCGCCCGGACAGACGCTGCGCGGCCTGGGCCGCCGGCACCTGCGCGACCCGCGGCTGCGGATGCTGCTGGACCGGTACGCCACCTACACCGGCGCCGATCCCCGCCGCGCGCCGGCCGCGCTGCTCGCGATCCCTTACGCGGAGCTGGCGTTCGGTGGGTGGTACATCCGCGGCGGCCTCGGAACGCTCGCCGACGCGCTGCTCGCCCGGTGCGCGGCCCTCGGCGTGACCGTCCACCTCGGCACGCCGGTCGAGTCCGTCCTCGTGGAAGGCCCCCGGGCCGCCGGGGTCGTCCTCGCCGGCGGCACCACGGTCCGCTCCGACCTGGTCGTCGCCAACGCCGACGCCCTGCACGTCTACCGCGACCTGCTCCCGTCGCCGCGCCGCGCGGCCGGCCTGCGGCGGCGCAGTCTCGGTGGGTTCGTCCTGCTGCTCGGCGTCCGCGGCACCACCCCGGACCTCGCGCATCACACCGTGTTCTTCCCGCGCGACTACGACGCCGAGTTCGACGCGATCTTCGGCACTCCGGCCCGCCCTCCGGACGACCCAGCCGTGTTCGTCACCGCCGCCGACGACCCTGCCGCCCGCCCCGCCGGCCACGAGGCATGGTTCGTCCTCGTCAACGCCCCACCGCACGGCGACTCCGGGAATCTCGCCTCGCGGTCCCCCGGTGGGTCCTCGCAGGCCTCTTTCTCGTCTTCGCGGGCCTCCGGCGCGTTCTCGCGGGATTCGAGCTCGTCCTCGCGGGCTTCTGGCTCGGCCTCGCGGGGCTCTGGCTCGTCGTCGCAGGGTTCTGGCTCGTCGTCGCAGGGCTCCGGCTCGGTCTCGCGGGGCTCCGGCGACTTCGACTGGCGTGCCCCAGGTGTCGCCGACGCCTACGCCGACCACGTCCTGTCGATCCTCGCCGCCCGCGGCGCCGACGTCCGCGACCGCCTGCTGTTCCGCGACGTGCTGACCCCGGCGGACCTGGAGACCTCGACCCACTCCCCCGGCGGCGCCATCTACGGCACCGCCAGCCACGGCCTCACCGGCCTGCTCCGCCCCCCGACCCGCGGCGCGGTCCGCGACCTGTTCCTGGTCGGCGGCTCCGTCCACCCGGGCGGCGGCCTACCGTTGGTCATGCTGTCCGCAAAGATCGTCGCCGACCGCATCGGCCCCGCCTAGCCGCCCTCACCGGCGCCGCTCAGCACCGTCCGCCAGCCCATCAGGGCGCTCCACGCGCCTCCGCCCGGCCACCACACCTGCGCCGCTGAACATCGTCCCCGCCCGGCCGGCCGGATCGGCTCCACTGAGCCTCGACCGGTCGGATCGGCGCCGCGGAACATCGGCGCGCTGCCCGTCCGGCCGCCGCGCCGGCACTCGACATCGGCTCCGCGCGGCCGGCCTCAGCGGCACCGCTCAACAGTGGCCTCGGGTGGCCGGCCGCGCCGGCACGCTCGACGCCGGCTCCGGCCGGGTCCACGGCGGCCGGTGTCGGCGGCGGCCGGTGTCGGCGGCGGCCGGTGTCGGCGCTGTTCAGGACAGGGCGCGGCGGACGCCGGCGATGAGCTGGGCGAATCCGGCGGCGGTCAGGGCGGCCATGGCGATGAGCACGGCGAGGACCGTGGCGTCCTGCCAGTGGCCCGCGACGGCGGCGATCGCGAGGAGGCCGAAGATCGTGACGAGGACTCGGGTCGGGCGTTCCGCGACGGTGACGGTGCCGATGTCGGACATGCCGGCGACGGTGGCCCGGGCACGGACGTACTCGTGCAGCCACATCACGCCGCCGCAGGCCACGGCGAGCCAGGCGGGGCCGCCGAGGAGGACCAGCGCCACGAGCCAGCAGGCCTCGGCGACGCGGTCGGCGGCGGAGTCGTAGACCTGGCCGAGGCGGCTCGCCCTGCCGGTGACCACGGCCAGGACGCCGTCGACGGTGTCCGCGACCGCTGACAGCAGCACCAGGACCGCCCCGGCGAACGCCCAGCCGCGGCCGCCCGCCACCGCGAGCGGCACGGCGATGGAGAACAGCAGGCCAAGGACGGTCACAGCGTTCGGACTGCGCACCCCGGTCCGGACCAGGACGGCGCCCAGTTCGTACGACATGCGCAGCCAGCCCCGCACGAGCGGTGTCGCGGACCGAGGGTCATAGCCGCCGTGCGCCGCCGCCCAGCGCTCGGCGTAGCCGTCCCAGTCGCGGACGTCAGGCGCGCGTGCCGACACCGAGCTGCTGCCAGACCTCCCGGGTCGCCGTCGACCGGTTGAGCGTGATGAAGTGGATCCCGGGCACGCCCTCGTCGAGGAGCCGCTCGCACATCTCGCTGGCCAGGTCGATGCCGAGGCGCCGCACCGCCTGCGGGTCGTCGGCGACGCGCTCGAACCGGGCGGCGAGCGCCGGCGGGAACGGCGCGCCGGACAGCTGCTGCGAGCGCGCGATCGTGCCGATCGCCGTGACCGGCATGACCCCGGCGACGACCGGGGTGTCGCAGCCGGCCGCCGCGACCCGGTCGCGCAGCCGCAGGTAGTCATCGGCGTCGAAGAACATCTGGGTGATCGCGAAGTCGGCGCCGGCCCGGCATTTGCGGACGAAGTTGACCGTGTCGGACTCGATGTCGGCGGACCTCGGATGCTTGTACGGGAACGCGGCCACGCCGATGCTGAAGTCCCCCGACTCGCGGACGAGCCGGACGAGCTCCTCCGCGTAAAGCACACCTTCCGGGTGCTGGACCCACTCGCCCATCGGGTCGCCGGGCGGGTCGCCGCGCACGAGCAGGAAGTTGCGGATGCCGGCGCCCGCGAGCTGGCCGATGACGTTGCGCAGCTCGGCGACCGAGTGGTTGACCGCGGTCAGGTGCGCCATCGGCAGCAGCGTCGTCTCCGTCGCCACCCGCTCCGTCACGGCGACGGTGGTGTCCCGGGTGGTGCCGCCCGCACCGTACGTGATGGAGACGAACGACGGTCTGAGCGGCTCCAGCTCCCGGATCGCCTGCCACAGCTGGCGTTCGCCTTCCGGGGTCTTCGGCGGGAAGAACTCGAAGGAGAACGTCGGCGCCGGCGCCGCGATCAGGTCACCGATCGCCGCGGGTCCGCCACTCATCACTGAAGGAAGTCCAGATGCCACGGTACCGACTGTAGTGCCACCGCCACCGCCACCGCACCGCTGAATCGTGTCGTACCCCTGGGGTAGAAAGAGGTTGGACGGTTCGACGTTCGAGGGCATCGCGAAGCCCGCGGCGCGCCGGGTCGTCCTGCTGGACCGCGAGCGGACGGGGGTCGCTGGTTCCAGGAGGTCGTGACCCATGTCTCAGACGATCGATCCGACCGAGTCGCTCGGCGCGCTGCTGACCCGCGTGCGCCAGGCGCAGGGCAAGTCGCAGGTGCGGCTGGCCGGGCTGCTGTGCGCGGCGTCGGGGCAGCCGACGCTGACCCGCCACGAGGTGTCCCGGTGGGAGCGGGAGGAGCGCATCCCGAGCCAGGTCTGGCTGGGCTGGCTCGCGCTCGTGCTCGACACCCCGCTCGACGAACTGGAGCGCGCCGCGGCGCGGACCCGGCGGCGGAGGGAGCCGACCATGACCCGCACCACGACGACCGGCACGGCGACGACCCGGCCCGCGCCGGCCCGCGTCACACCATCCGGCGGCGCTCCCCCGGGCGGCGAAGGCCCGGGCGTGCGGGTCGCCGAGCTGCGCCGCATGGATGACCTCGTCGCCGGGCCTGAGCTGGTCGCGCTCGTGCTCGCCGACCTGCGGTCCGCCATCCGCGACGCCGGGACGGGCCGCGGGTCGCCGGGGCGGGTCGCCGAACTGGCCCAGTTGCACGCCTGGGTCGCCATCGACGCGGGCCGGGCCCCGCTGGAGGGTGTCCAGCGGGGTGGCGTGCGGGCAGCGGGCGCCGCCGGCGACCGGGCGCTCGCCGGGCACCTGCTCGGTTGTGTCGCACAGGCCGCCGCCGAGCGGGGTGACGGGCCGGCCGCGCTGCGCGCCGCCTTCGCCGCCGAGCGGGTCGCGGCCCGGTGCGACCCGGCGACCAGCACGGCGCTCGCGTTGCGGGTCGCGTTCGCCGCCGCCGTCTCCGGCGACCAGCGCACCTGCGACGCCGCACTCGCCACGGCGGAGCGCTCGCACGGCCGCCGGGAGCGGGCGTCCGACCCGCCATGGCTGTATTGGCTGGACGACGCCCACGTGCATGCCCTCACCGGCCTGTCCCTGACCGCGGCGGGCCGCCCGGCCGCCGCACTGCCCCACCTCGCCGCCGCGGCACGTTCCCCGGCCGTCCGGTTCCGCGCCGCCGGTCTCGTCGCCGCCGCCATGGCCCGTGCCCACCTGACCGCCGGCGACCTCGACGCCGCGTGCGCCGCCGCCTCCGAGGCGCTGCTCGCGTGCGTCGACTCGGGCTCGTTCCGGGTCCTGCGCCGGCTCCGCCGCCTCGAGTCAGCCCTGCACGCCGCCGTGGGAGCAGGCAGGCTGCCCGCGTCGTTGATCGCGTATTCCCAGCTGGCCGGGTCCGCCGCTTCCTGCCTGCCGGGCGCCGCCCCGGCACCACCGGGCCAGGCATCCACCGTCCCGCTCATGGCACCCGTGTCCACGATCGCGGTGGCCTCCGCGTCTTCGGCTGCGGTCGGCTCGGAGCGGCTGCGGGGAAGGGTGGCCAGCTGAGGGGAAGGGTCGCCAGCTGACCGGCCGGGGCCGGCCCGGCCGCGCCACCCCGCCGAGCTCGTCGAGCTCGTCGAGGAGCTCGAGCGGCAGCGACCAGCAGGGTCGACCGAGGGTGGCGCCGGTGACGGTGGGCGAGGGGGCGGGTGCGGTGCGTTGTCGCAGGTCGGGTTGTGTCGGCCGGATGGGGGAACAGGGGGGCGGGACGGTGGACGGGAGGCGGGACCGGAGCGGCGGGCGGCGTGGTTTCGGGCTAGCGTCTCTGCCGTGACGCACCCCTTCCTCGACCGGGCCGAGCTTCGCACGCGGGTCCGGCAGGCACTCGACGACTTCCTGCGGCGCCGGCGGAGCAGGCTCGCAGAGATCGAGCTGGAGGCATTGGCCCCGGTCGCCGACGCGATCGAGGCGTTCGTGCTGCAGGGCGGCAAACGGCTGCGGCCCGCGTTCGCGTACTGGGGATATCGCGGCGCCGGCGGGGTGGATGACGACGCGGTGGTGGCCGCGGTCGCCGCGCTGGAACTGGTCCAGGCGAGCGCCCTGATCCACGACGACGTGATGGACGGGTCGGAGACGCGGCGCGGGGAGCCGGCCGTGCACCGGCGGTTCGCGAAGCTGCATGCCGAGCAAGGCTGGCGCGGGGACGCGGCAGGGTTCGGCACCGCCTCGGCGATCCTGCTCGGGGACCTGTGCCTCGTGTGGTCCGACGAGCTGCTGCACGCGAGCGGGCTTGATCCACGGACCTTGGCCAGGGCGCGGCCGGTGTTCGACGACATGCGGACCGAGGTGACCATCGGGCAGTACCTCGACGTGCAGACGCAGGCGACCGGGGACACGTCGACCGCGCGGGCGAGTCTGGTGGCGCGGTTCAAGTCGGCGAAGTACACGATCGAGAAGCCGCTGCTGCTCGGCGCCGCGATCGCCGGGGCGCCGGCGGAGCTGAACAAGGCCTATGAGGGGTACGGGCTGCCGCTCGGCGAGGCGTTCCAGCTGCGCGACGACGTGCTCGGCGTGTTCGGCGACCCCGAGGTGACGGGCAAGCCCGCCGGCGACGACCTGCGCGAGGGCAAGCGCACGTACCTGGTCGCGGCGACACTGGAGAAAGCCCGGATGCACGACCTCGGCGACCCGGACCTCGACGCCGAGGGGGTCGCCCGGTTGCGGGAGGTCATCGTCGGCAGCGGCGCCCTCGACCGTACGGAACGCAGGATCGCCGACCTGACCGAGGAGGCGATGCACGCGCTCGACGGCGCGCAGATCACGGCGGAGGCGCGGGAGGTCCTGACGGGTCTGGCCCAGGCGGCGACGCAGCGGACAGTCTGACCCACAGTGACAGCGTCACCACGATCAGCGCGAAGCCGAACAGGAGATCCTCGACCGGGGCGTACACGAGCCGCAGCCCGAGAATGTCGGACGGGTTGTACAGGACCACGCCCCGGCCGGTGAGGATGCCGTTGGACAGCAGCTGGAAGCCGAAGATGATCGGGTAGGTGGCCCAGAACACGCGCCCGAGCACGACCCGGCCGCGGATCACGAAGACGTCGATGAGGACGGCGGCGACGACCCCGGCGACGGCCGCCGTGGTGTAGGTCATGCCCGGCGCCGGGCGGCGAGGCGCAGCAGCGTCTGGCGGGTCGCCTCGAAGCCGAGGATCGCGCAGACGGGCACGACGAGGAAGAACAGCACCTCTTCCAGCGGCAGGCCGCCGGGGAGGACCACGCCGGTCATCTGCGCGGGGTCGAACGTCCAGTGCCCGGCGCGGATCGCCAGCAGGTCCCAGACCACGAACACGGCCGCGACCGGGGTGATGGTCAGGACGAGCCGCCGTGCCTGCCGGAGCACGCCGACCTTCAGCAGCGGCTCCAACCAGAGCGCACCGAAAAGGCAGCCGGCGAGCACCAGCAGGTACGTGCAGTGCCGGAGCAACTCAGAAGCCCAGAGCCTGCGCGCGGCGCTTGACCTCGGTCGCCCGGTTGCCGCGCAGCGCCTCGGCGGGGGTGCCCGGCAGGGTGTCGTCGGGCGTGTACAGCCACCGCAGGGCGTCATCGTCGTTGTACCCAGCGTCGTGCAACACCGTGAGGACGCCGGGCAGGTGCTTCACCACACCGTCGTCGCTGATGAAGTCGGCCGGTACGCGCAGCACGCCGTCCTGGCGGACGGCGAGGAACTTGCGCTCCCGGACGAGCTGGTGCACCCGGTTCACCGGGATGCCGAGGCGTTCGGCGACGTCCGGCATGGTCAGCCACTCGGTGGGGCCCACAGGTTGTTCGGTCACAGGGAACACAGTGCCATGTCGCTGATGCGACGGCTGACGGAGGGGAACGGCTGTGGGGCTCTGGCTCAAGGTCCACCGCGAGGTCACCGGTGCCTGGCGTTCCGCGTGCTACGACGTCTACCGCCAGGTGAGCCGGCGCAAGCTGGCGCAGCTGCTGACCGAGGAGACCACCGAGTTCGTGAGCCCGGCCCGGCACCGGGCCGGGCCGGGTCCCCGCCGGCCGCGCCGGGTCGCGGCGACCAGCGGCGTCGCGCTGCTCGTCGCCGGTGGGGCGGCGGGCACGTACCTCGCCGTCGCGGGCGGCCTGACCGCGCTGCGCATGCCGCCCCCACCCGCGCCGGTCGCCGCGGCGGCGGAGCCGGCGGCGGCCGCGTCGGACACCACGAGCACCGCGGGACCGACGACCGCGCCGACCGCGGCCCGGCCGCAGGTCCGCAGGTCCGCGGCGCCGCCGGTCCTGGCGATGCCGGTCGGCCCGCCGCCCGCCGTGGTGCCCACCACGAACCGCCCGGAGAGCACGCCGACCCCCTCGGCGAGCCCCAGTCCGACCGTTTCACCCAGTCCGTCACCCTCCGCGTCCGGTCCATCGCCGACCAGTACGGTCTCAAAAACCCCGAAACGGGGACAAACCAATGATGGTATGGCAGGACGCTGAGGAATCGGGTTCACCAGCCGTACACTCGCAGCCAATGGATACCACGGTCGCCGATCCCCTACTCGGTGCGCTTGTAGACGGGCGCTACCGCGTTCGCACCCGTGTCGCCAAAGGCGGCATGGCGACGGTCTACACCGCGCTCGACGAGCGGCTCGAGCGCACCGTCGCCCTCAAGATCATTCACCCTGGCCAGTCGCGCGATCCGCACTTCGTCAACCGGTTCACCGACGAGGCGAAGACGATCGCGCGGCTCACCCATCCGAATGTCGTCGCCGTGTACGACCAGGGCACGCACCAAGGGCTGCCGTATCTGGTCATGGAGTTCGTGCGGGGCCGCACGCTGCGCGAGATGCTCGCCGAGCGCCGCCGCCTGCAGCCGCAGGAAGCCCTCGCGATCATGGAGCAGATGCTCGCCGCGATCGCGGCCGCGCACCGCGCCGGGCTCGTGCACCGCGACGTCAAGCCGGAGAACGTGCTCGTCGCGGAGGCCCCCGGCGACACGCACAACATCATCGACGGCGTGGTCAAGGTCGCCGACTTCGGGCTCGCGCGCGCGGTCGAGGCCAGCGCCGACGAGACCGGGTCGCACCTGATGGCCACGGTCGCCTACGTCGCGCCGGAGCTCGTCACCGACGGGCACGCCGACCCGCGCACCGACGTGTATTCCGCCGGCATCGTGCTGTTCGAGATGCTCACCGGCCGGGTGCCGTATGAAGCGGACCGGCCGGTCGAGGTCGCGTGGCAGCACGTCGACCGGGACGTGCCGTTCCCTTCGCGGTACACACCGGGACTCCCGCCGGCCGTCGACGACCTGGTGATCAGGGCGACCCGGCGCGACCCCAACGCCCGGCCGACCGACGCCGGCGCGATGCTCGCCGAGGTGCAGGCAGCCCGCGATGACATCGGCGTGGAGCTCGCCACCCGCTCCCGCCCCCTGGCGCAGCCGACGGTGATCGTGCCGCAGATCGAGTCGGTGCCGCAGAACGTGTACCGCACCGGGTCGATGTCGGTCGAGCCGGCCCGGCCGTCGTGGGCGAAGCTGCCCAGCCCCGGCCCCGCGCAGCCACCGGCCCGCCGGCGCAGGGCCCAGCCGGAGCCGGTCGGTCCCGCCGCGAAGGTCGCGGAGCTGCTCGCGCAGATCAACGCCAACCCGCGGACCCGCCTCGCGGTGATCGCCTCGATGCTGACGCTGGGCCTGCTGGTGGCCATCGGTGGGTACTGGATCGGCGTCGGCCGCTACACCGACGCGCCGGACCTGACCACGATGACCAGCGACATGGCCGGCCAGCAGGCGAAGGCCGCCGGGTTCAAGGTGAAGTTCGGACCGCCGAAGTTCGACACGAAGATCGCGAAGGACAAGGTCCTCGCCCAGGACCCGGCCGCGCACGCGCGGATCCTGGACGGCGGCACGATCACGCTGACGCTGTCGCTCGGCCCCGAGATCCACAAGGTCCCCGACATCGCCGGCAAGGAGTACGACCTCGCCCTCGTCGACATCCAGGCCACCGGCCTGCAGGCGGCCAAGGGTGAGAAGTACGACGACGCCGTCCCGGCCGGGTACGTCGTGGAGACCGACCCGAAGATCGGCACCGAGGTCAAGCCCGGCCAGACGATCAAGGTCTTCGTCAGCAAGGGCCCCAACCCGGTCAAGGTCCCGCTCGTCATCGGCAAGAACGTCGAAGAGGCCAAGCAGTCCCTCACCAAGGTGAAGATCACCGTCGGCAAGATCGAGGCCGTCGACAGCGACAAGCCGAAGGACCAGGTCGTCTCGCAGAGCATCGGCGACGGCAACAGCGTCACCGACGGCATGGTCATCGACCTGCAGATCTCGAAGGGCCCGGCGCTCGTCACGCTGCCGGAGGTCCGCGGTATGCAGCTCGACCAGGCCCGGCAGGCCCTGGAGGCGATGGGGCTCGGCGTCGACGTGCAGGGCTTCGGCACCGTCCGCCAGATGGACCCGGCGCCCGGCACCCAGGTTCCGCCCGGCACACGGGTCCGCCTGCTGGCGTACTTCTAGTGCTCGGCTCGACACCGGTGGGCGGGCACGCGCCCGCCGCCGGTGGTCTGGCCAAGGCGTCGCTGCGCTACGTCGGGCAGACGGACGCGACCGCCGTGCAGGTCTACGTGTCCAACCCGCGCGGCTGGGCCCTCACCGAGGGCGATCCAGGTCAGGACGCCGCGTTCCTCGCCGGCTGCGGCTCGCTCGGAGTTTCCGCCTTCGTTCATGCCGCGCTGCTGGTCAACCTCGGCTCCCCGACCGAGGCCACCGTCGAGCGCTCGGTCGCCACCCTCGAGCACGCCCTGCGCCGCGGCAAGGCGATCGGGGCGCAAGGAGTGGTGTTCCACGCCGGATCGGCCGTCGACGCCGCCCATGCCGAGAAGGCCCTGGATGTGGTACGAACCGTGCTCCGGCCCCTCCTCGACCGGGCCGCGACCTCGGGTTGGCCGCCCCTGCTGGTGGAACCGAGCGCCGGCGGCGGCCGCTCGCTGGCGTCCCGGGTCGAGCACCTGGAGGCGTATCTCGCCGCCGTCGACCACCACCCGCAGCTCGGCGTCTGCTTCGACACCTGCCACGCCTGGGCGGCCGGCCACGACCTCGCGGCCCCGGGCGGCATGACGTCGACCCTCGACGCCCTGATCCGCGCCGTGGGCCCGGACCGTCTGCGCCTGATCCACGCCAACGACTCGAAGGACACCTGCGGCTCGACCCGCGACCGCCACGAATCCCTCGGCAAGGGCACCATCGGCGCGGCGGCGTTCGCGGAGCTCGTCGGCCACCCCGCGGCCGCGGGCGTACCGCTGATCGTGGAGACCCCGAGCGGCGACCTCTCCGCCGACCACGCCGCCGACATCGCCCTCCTCCGCGCCGCCCGGTCGACCGCGGAAAGTGTCGTACCGGGGCGGTAGCGTTCCGGGTATGGCGGGGATTGGATGCGGGTCGGCTGCGAGGGCGCACCGCCGGCCGGCGTGGTGGGTGTTCGGCTGGTTCTCGCGCACCCGGCCCGACGGCGCGGCGACAGCCGAGCGAGGGCGGACCATGACGGGGCTGATCAGCGGATCACCGCCGGCTCGGTGACGGCCACGCCGAGACCGCCGTACGCAGTGGCCGGCCGCGCAAATCTGGTCGACTGACCCGGCCGGACTGCGCGAACCGGGGCTGGCTGAGCAACGGATCACGGCCTACCCCGGCGACCCCGGCGACCCATGGCGGACCGAGCGACGAAACGACGAAACACAGCCAACTCAGGAACCCCAACGCCGAAGCCGCCACACGCCGCAGCAGACCGAGCCGCCTGGCGGACCGAGCCGACACGCGGACCACCGCCAGCCCAGGACGGCTACGCCGAGACCGCCGTACGCCGCCGGCGAACCACGGCGGACCGAGCGACGAAACGACGCAACACGGCCAGCGCAGGGACCCGCTACGCCGGGACGGCCGCACGCTGAGGCCGACCGGGTGGACCGCTGTGACCGCGGCCGAGTCCGCCGGCTGTCGGGCCGCCGCACGTGTGGGGGCGGGGTGGCCGAACAGGGGACGGCGATCCCCGGAATGTCAGGTCAGGAGTTTGGTGAGGACGGCGGCGGCGGTGGTGACGGCGTCGTCGGTGAGGTCGAGGTGGGTGGTCAGGCGGACGGTGCGCGGGCCGAACGGGGAGACCAGGACGCCCTGGTCGCGGGCGGCGGCGGTCAGCTGGGCCGCGTCGAGCGGGGCGTTGCGCAGGTCCAGCATGACGAGGTTGGTCTCGACGCGGGACGGGTCGGTGACGCCGGTCGGGGCGAGGGCTGAGGCGAGGTGGCGGGCCTTGGCGTGGTCGTCGGCGAGGCGGTCGATGTGGTGGCGGAGGGCGTACAGGCCGGCGGCGGCCAGGATGCCGGCCTGGCGCATGCCGCCGCCGAGGCGTTTGCGGATGAGGCGGGCCTCGGCGATGCGGGCCGCGGAGCCGATGACCAGGGAGCCGACGGGCGCGCCGAGGCCCTTGGACAGGCAGACGGACATGGTGTCGAAGAGCCGGCCGTATTCGAGCAGCGGGACGCCGGTGGCGACGTGGGCGTGCCAGATGCGGGCGCCGTCGCAGTGCAGGAGCAGGCCGTTGTCGTCGCAGACGGCGCGCAGCGCCTGCAGGGAGGACAGCGGGATGATGGTGCCGCCGTCGCGGTTGTGGGTCTGCTCGACGGCGATCGCCCTGGTGGGGACGGTGTAGCCGCCCGGCTGGCGGATCATCGAGGCGACGGTCGCCGGATCCAGGGCGCCGCCGACGGCGGGCCACGTGCGGGTGGAGATGCCGCCGTACGCCGCGGCCGCGCCCATCTCGTAGGTGACGACGTGGGCGTCGGCGTCGCAGAGGAGTTCCTCGGCGCGCGGGACGACGAGCTGCACGGCGATCTGGTTGGCCATGCAGCCCGACGGCGTGAACAGGGCGGCCTCGTGGCCGAACAGCGAGGCCGCGTAGGACTGCAGCTCGTGCAGCGTGGGATCCTCGTCGAACACGTCGTCGCCGACCGGCGCCTCGGCCATGGCGGCACGCATGGCCGGCGTCGGGCGGGTGACGGTGTCGGATCGCATGTCCGCCACCGAAGTCACGGACCGCGGGCCCGCCACCCCTGACGCGGTCTGTGGGCCCGCCACCCCAGGCGCGGTCTGCGGGTCCGCCGCCCCTGACGCGGACCGCGGGTCCGCCGCCGCGCCGGTGGAACCGTCAGCCACGCAGCATCTCCGCGACGAGGAACGCCAGTTCGAGGGACTGCTGCGTGTTGAGCCGCGGGTCACAGGCGGTCTCGTAGCGGCCGGGGAGGTCCTCGTCGACGATCGCCTGGGCGCCGCCGAGGCATTCGGTGACGTCCTCGCCGGTGAGCTCGACGTGCAGGCCGCCGGGGTGGGTCTCCAGCTCGCGGTGGACCTCGAAGTAGCCGAGGACCTCGTCGACGATCCGGTCGAAGTGCCGGGTCTTGTATCCGTTGGAGGACTCGTGCGTGTTCCCGTGCATGGGGTCGCACTGCCAGACGACGCGGCAGCCGGCGGCGGTGACCTTCTCCACGATCGGCGGGAGCGCGTCGCGGACCTTGTTGCTGCCCATGCGGGCGACGAACGTGAGCCGGCCCGGGATGTTGTCGGGGTTGAGCTTCTCGAAGAGCTCGAGGGCCTGCTCGGGCGCGGTGGTGGGGCCGAGCTTGACGCCGATCGGGTTGGCGATGCGCGACATGAAGTCGACGTGGGCGCCGTCGATCTGGCGGGTGCGCTCGCCGATCCACAGGAAGTGCCCGGACAGCCCATACGGACGGCCGCCGGCGATGCGGGCCAGGGGCCGCTCGTATTCCAGGGCGAGGGCCTCGTGGGAGCAGTACAGGGTGACGGTGCGCAGCGCCTCGTCGTCGTTGACGCCGCAGGCCTGCATGAAGCGCAGGGCGCGGTCGATCTCGCGGGCGATCGCCTCGTAGCGCTGACCGGCCGGCGAGGTGACGACGAAGCCCTTGTTCCAGTCGTGGACGGCGTGCAGGTCGCCCATGCCGCCGCCGAGGTATGCGCGGAGCATGTTCATCGCGCTGGACGAGTTGGCATACGCCCGGACCATCCGCTGCGGGTCCGCGATGCGCGCCTGAGGGTCCTGGTCCAGCGAGTTGATCATGTCGCCGCGGTACGCCGGAAGGCCGAGCGAGTCGAGGGCGGCGGAGCGTGGCTTGGTGAACTGGCCGGCCACGCGGCCGAGCTTGATGACGGGCAGGGACGCGCCATAGGTGAGCACGACGGCCATCTGCAGCAGGGTGCGCGCGTTGGCCAGGACGTGCGCCTCGGTGTTGTCGGCGAACGTCTCGGCGCAGTCGCCGCCCTGCAGCATGAACGCCTTGCCGTCGGCGACGAGGGCGAGCCGCTCGCGCAGCTGGTCGACCTCGTAGGGCGCGACGATCGGCGGCACCGACGACAGCAGCTGACCGACCTCGTCGACCGCCTGCTGGTCGGGCCACGGCGGGGTCTGCGCCCGGGGCAGGGTGCGCCAGTGGTCGAGCCCGAACTCCTCGTCGTCCTCGGAGTTGCCGGCGACGGCGACGCGCGAGATCTCGGGACCGGGGTATGTGAAGTGGTGCCACTCCTGCCGCATACCTGGAAGGGTACCGACCCCCGGCGCCGGCGGGCCTGTCGCCGTCCCGCCGGTCCCGGAAACTAGGAATGCGCTGGCCGCGCGGCGGACCATGGGGGGGTGTGGGGTGGGAACCCCCCACGGGAACCGCGGGCGCGGTCCGGGGAGCCGGAAACAGCGACTACATGTTGATCATGTGTCCGGCCAGGCCGTGGATGGCCTCCTTCACCGCCTCGCCGAGGGTCGGGTGGGCGTGGACGTTGCGGGCGACCTCGTGCACCGTGAGGTCCCACTGCTGGGCCAGGGTCAGCTCGGGCAGCAGCTCCGTGACCTCGGGCCCGATCAGGTGCGCGCCGAGCAGTTCGCCGTACCTGCCGTCGCTGATGATCTTCACGAAGCCGGTGGCGTCGCCGAGGCCGTGCGCCTTGCCGTTGGCCGTGTACGGGAACTTGACGACCTTCACGTCGAAGCCCTGCTCGCGGGCCTGCGCCTCGGTCCAGCCGAAGCTGGCGATCTGCGGCTGGCAGTACGTGGCGCGCGGGATCATCACGTAGTCCAGCTCCATCGTCTCGGCGCCGGCGATGGTCTCCGCGGCGATGATGCCCATCGACTCGGCGGCGTGGGCGAGCATCAGCTTCGCGGTGACGTCGCCGATCGCGTAGATGTGCGGCACGTTGGTGCGCAGCCGCCCGTCGACGGCGATCGCGCCCCGCTCGGTGAGCGCCACCCCGGTCCGCTCCAGGCCGTAGCCCTCCACCCGCGGCTGGAAGCCGATCGCCTGGAGGAGCTTGTCCGCCTCCAGGACCTTCGACGCGCCACCGGAGGACACGGAGACCCGCACACCGTCCGGGGTCTCGTCGACGGACTCGACGCGGGTCGAGGTCAGCACGGTGATGCCGAGGGGCTTGTACCGCTTCGCCAGCTCGGCGGACACCTCGGCGTCCTCCAGGGGGACCATCCGGTCGAGGAACTCGACGATCGTGACCTTGACGCCGTAGTTGTGCAGGACGTAGGCGAACTCGACCCCGATCGCGCCGGCACCGGCGATGATGATCGACGACGGCAGCTCCTCGGCGAGGATCTGCTCCTCGTACGTGACGACCTTGTCGGACAGCGAGGTGCCGGGCAGCAGCTTGGTGGTGGCACCGGTGGCGATGATCGCGTTGGCGAACGTGACCGTGTCGTCACCGACCCGCAGCGTGTGGTCGTCCAGGAAGACGCCGCGGCCGTTGTACTGCCGGATCTCGTTCTTCTTCATGAGGTAGTGCACGCCCTTGACCCGGCCGTCCGCCACCTTCCGGCTGCGCTGGAACGCGGCGCCGTAGTCGAAGGTCACCGACCCCTGGATGCCGAACGTCTTCGCCTCGGCCGTGAAGATGTGCGCCAGCTCGGCGTTGCGCAGCAGGGCCTTGCTCGGGATGCAGCCGACGTTGAGGCAGACGCCGCCCCAGTACCTGTCCTCGACGATCGCGGTGCGCAGGCCGAGCTGCGCGGCGCGCACCGCCGCGGTGTAGCCGCCGGGGCCCGCGCCGAGCACGACGACATCGAAGTTCTCACTCATAGCCAGTCCTTGCGTTTGAAGGTGAGGTACAACGTCACGGACAGCGCCACGATCAGCACGGCGGAGACCACGAAGCCCGAACGGTGCTCGAATCCGGGAAACGGCAGATTCTGCCCGTAGTAACCCGTAACAGCGGTGGGAACCGCGATGATGGCCGCCCAGCTGGTGACCTTCTTCATGATGTTGTTCATCCGGTTGCCCTGCACCGCGAGGTTCGACTCGAGGATCGTGGCGACGAAGTCGCGCAGGCTCTCCGTCCACTCGGTGACCCGCAGCACGTGGTCGTACAGGTCCTGGTAGTACGGGGCGGTCTCCTCGTCCACGATCTTGGCCCGGATCAGGCCGTTGACCACCTCGCGCATCGGCAGCACGATCTTGCGCAGGTGGCTCAGGCTGCGGCGGAGCCGGAAGCTGCGCTGCTGCACCGCCCGCACCGCCATGGGGGTCTCCTCGAACAGCTGGTCCTCGAGGGCCTCCAGGGCGTCGTCGAGCTCCTGCACCGCGTCGAAGTGCCCGTCGACGATGACGTCGAGCATTCCGTGCACCAGGTACGCGACGCCGTGCGCCGCCAGCTCGGCGGTGTCGTCCCAGCGTTTGACGACGGCGTCGATGTCGAACCCGTCGTCGTGGACGGTGATCAGCGCGCGGGACGTGATGAACGCCGCGACCGGGTGCACGGCGAGAGCGCCGGCGTGGCCGTCGAACCCGGCCTGGTACGCGCTGAGGAACAGGTGCCCCCGGTAGTGCCCGAGCTTCGGCCGCTCCCTGGGCGACGACGCGTCCTCGATCGCCAGCTGGTGCAGCCCGAACTCCTCCTGCACCTGCTCGTACTGCCGCGGCGTCGGCGACTCGAGATCCAGCCACACGACTGTGTCAGCGGCTCGCAGGTGCTCCGAGATATCGTCGAGCGGGAAGTCCTCGGCCACCAGGTCACCGTTGCGGTAGAGCCGCGTGCGCGCCATGCGCCTCATCCAACCAGAAGGAGGCAGGCGTGGCAGCGTTCAGCGAGGCGACGCGGGTCCGGCAGATCGGCGACGGCTTCGAGGCCGAGCTCGATCCACTGTGGACCGTCGGCGGGAAGCCCAACGGCGGCTATCTCCTGGCGATCCTCGCCCGGGCGGCGGTCGAGGCGGCCGGCACACACCCGGATCCGCTGTCGGCGAGCGCCGTCTACCTGTCGCCGCCGGACGCCGGGCCGGTTTCGATCGCCGTCGAGGTGCTGCGCACCGGCCGGTCCGCGAGCCAGGTGCGGGCGCGGCTGAGTCAGAAGGACCGCACGTGTGTCGAGGCGCTGTTCACGCTCGGCGTGCTCGACGCGGCGGGCGATCCGCGCTGGGTCGACGCCGCCGCCCCGCCGGTCGCCGCCGAGCAGGACCTGCTGCCGACGCCGTCGAAGGCGCCCGGCACGGATCTGCGGATCGACATGTTGGACCAGTTCGAGCAACGCATCGACTGGCAGGCGGTCGGTGACCCGCCCGGTGAGCTGCGCGGCTGGCTGCGGCTGCCGGACGGCGCCGGCTGGGATCCGGTGTCGCTGCTGTTCGCCGCGGACGCGTTCCCGCCCGCCACGTTCACCCTCGGCGGCAACGGCTGGACGCCGACCCTCGAACTCACCGTGTACGTCCGGGCGGTGCCCTCCCCCGGTCCGCTGCGGGTCCGCCAGCGGGCGCGGCTGCTGACGGAGCACCTCGTCGACCAGGTCTGCGAGATCTGGGACTCGCAGGACCGGGTCGTCGCCCAGGCCACCCAGCTGGCGGCATACCGGATGGCCGCGCAATGAAGCTGCGCCCCGCACCGGAGGACCGGTACGGGGCGCAGCTGTGGGAGAGGAGGTTACCGCTTGACCCGTTTCCTCACGCTCTTGCTGGTGCTCCGCCAGGCGTTGACGGCCCGCTGACGCGGCGTCGGCTTCCGGCGGCTCCGCACGACCGTGACCACCGCGACGATCACGGTGGCGACTCCGGCCGCGGCGGCGGTCACCAGCGGGACGGGCCGACGACGTGCCACGTCCTTGCCCTGCTCGGCCAGTTCGGCCGCGCGCTGCTTGGTCTTGGCGGACATCGTGCCGACCTTGTCGCCAAGGTCCTCGCGAGTATCGGTGGCCGTGTCGGTTGCCCAGCCGCCGGTCTTGCTCCCGTTCGCATGTGTGACGCTCATCGCTGCCCCTTTCTCTCTGAGCGTCAGGTTGCCCACCCGAGGGGCCGCTCAATCACCGCAATGTTGTGACGACCAACGCATGGTCCGACGTGACTGCGGTACCGACGCTGACATCGGCGCAGGTGAGGCCTCTGACCAGGACGTGGTCGATCTGCTTGACGGGCGCGTCGGCGGGGAACGTGCGGACCGGGCGGAACGCCGCGAACCCGTCGGCGTACCCGGCGCCGGCGAACGCCCGCATCGACGCGTCACCCGGCTCGATGTTGAGGTCACCGGCGATGAACGTCGGCCGGCCCGCGCCGAACCGGGTCGCGAACGCCGCGATCTCCCCCACCTGGACCAGGGGCTCGGCGTCCGGCGGCGGCTGGATGTGCGTGGACACGACCGCGATCTCCCGCCCACCGAACCGCACGACGACACCCAGGGCCTGGGCGCCGGTCGGCGCGCCGACGGCGGACAGCGCGACCGTCTCGACCGCGCCGACGGGCAGGTTCGTCAGCACCGCGTCGCCCCAGACGGCGTCGGCGGCGGGGGCGAACCAGGACCGCATCCCGAGCTCGGCGGCGAGGACCCGCAGGTCGTCGTGGCCGCCGTTGAGCAGCCAGGCCCGGTCCACTTCGGACAGGACCACGACGTCGGGGTCGGCCGCCGCGATCGCGCGGGCCGCGGCGCGCGGCTGGTAGGTGCCGTCGAGCCCGAAGCCCATGCGGATGTTGTACGCGACGAGGCGGAGCCCCCGGTCGGGCGCGTCGTGCGCCGCGACCGCCGGCGTGGTCGTGACCCCGAGCAGCGGCACCAGGAGGCACACCGCGAGCGTCGCGAGCCCTGAGCGCCAGGTGAGTCCGGTCGCGGGCGCGCCGGTGCCGGACCGCAGCAGGACCCACGCCGGGGCGAGCGAGACCGCGACCGGCACCCACTGGTTCGGGTAGCCGAGGTCGTACGCCGAGTAGTAGGCGATGGCGGCGATCGCGAACACGACCATCCCGGCGACGGCGGCGTACCCGGACCGGGCACCCCGGCCGGCGTCGGCCTCCGGCGGCGCGTCGGCCCCGGCGGCGCGGAAGGCCCGGCCGAGGGCGCCGCAGCCGAGCAGCAGCGCGAGGAGCAGCCCGCCGGCGCCGAACAGGCCGAACCCGGCCGCCGCGGCCACGATCAGCACCGCGGCGACGATCCGGTCGAAGCGGCCGGAGAGCCGGCCGGTGGCCCCGGCGAGGAACCCGGCGACGGCCAGGCCGAGCAGCAGCTCCGGCGCCGCGGGCGGGGCGGTCGTCGCGACGGGCTCGAAGCGGTAGGACAGCGCGACGGTCGCGACCGCCGGGGAGACGGCGAACATGCCCGCGAGCAGGGTCGCCGGGCCGACCAGGAACCACGCCGCCGCCGAGGTCCGTCCGGGTGCCGTGCGCCACTGGTACACCAGCAGCAGCAGACACTCGACGGCGACGACCGGCGCGGCCCACCACCGCGACTGCCAGGTCAGGTCGACCGTGCGCAACGCGGCGTGCTGGAGCGCCGCGGCGGCGAGGCCGAGGGGGACGCCGGTCGACGCGGGGCCGCCCCGCACGGCCGTCGCCGCGAGCCAGGACAGGCCGGCGAGCAGGCCGGCGGAGGCGACGTAGAGCTGCGGCTGTCCACCATGGACGAACAGCAGCGCGAAGCGGGCGGCGGCGAGCCCGGCGGCCCCGGCGAACGCGACCTTGCGCGCGTCCCACCGGGCGGCGAGCGGCACCACCGCGAACGGCAGGACGAACCACAGCAGCGCGAAGGCGCCCATGAGCTCGGCCGGCGTCGAGGCGGCCTGCCCGAAGATCGTGATGATCGACGGGAGCCAGACCCGGAGCAGGTCGACCAGCAGCAGGATCCCCGCGGCGGTGCTCAGCAGCGGGGCGGGGATCCGGGGATCAGTCCTCGCGAACGACAACCTGGACGGCGGCGTCATCGTCGAGACGATAGCCGACGCCGCGGACCGTGGCGATGATCCGTGCCGCCTCACCGAGCTTGACCCGCAGGCGCCGCACGTGGACGTCGACGGTCCGCTCGGTGCCGACCATGTCATAGCCCCAGACCTGGCGCAGCAGCTGCGCCCGGCTGAACACCCGGCGCGGGTGCTCGCACAGGAACAGGAACAGGTCATATTCCCGGCGGGTCAGCGGCACGGGCGCGCCGTCGCGCAGGACGAGCCGGGACCCGGTGCACAGATACAGCGACGGGGAGTCCGGGGCGGCCGCGCCGATGCGCTTGACCCGGGTGGTGTCGGCCGCCGGGCCGGCGCCGGTGTCGGTGGTCTCGACCAGGCGCAGGTTGCGCCCGGTGTGCTGGGACGGCCCGTGCTGCAGCGTGTGCGCCGGGGCGGCCGCGCGCTGCAGGGGTGCCGGGGTCTGCGACCCCCGCTGGATCGACGGCTGGATCGGCTGCTGGATCTGCTGCTTGGCCTGGCTGGCGGCGAGCGCCTCAAGGTCGCTGATCAGGCGGGACGCCTCCGGTGGGAGCTCGTCACCGTTGAGGGTGATGTGCACGGTGATGGTGACCACCGATGGCGCAACCTCGGGAGCGCCGATGACCGAAATGGCCATTTTCATTTCCTCTCGAAAAGCCTTTGCAATGACGCCGAATCAACGATCAGTCGCTCGACAAAGGCCGTCGAAATGGTGTGCACGTCGTGAGACCCACGCCGGGTCAACGTGTACCTCATGGCACATGGGACCGACCTTACCAGCATCGTCACGCCGTGCGACAGAGCTGTAACCTGCCGCACAGAATTGATCGATGACAATTTGTCTGATGTTTTCGGCCGACATTCACCGGCCATTCACGACACGTCTACGAGTCCAGCTTTGTCACCGTACGGCGACGGGTCAATCTCTTCCCGCATGGTGGGACGCAGTGGGTCTTGAGGGACACTTGACCCATGCCGAGGTGCGCACATGTTGCCAACAAATCCTATCCACTAGATAGAATCTCATCGCCCATCATATGGGATCGACGCGCGCAACTCGCCGGTGCTGACAATACTCGCACCGAGCTCGCGCACCCGTTCGCGGAGCTCCCGGTCGGATGTGACCACGACAACCGGCCGGCGGCCGACATTGTCGGCGACGAGCGCGACGATGTGGTCGTCACCGGATCGCGGGGCGTCCTCGACGTGCACACCCGCGACCGGCGGCACGCCACGGGCGGCGCCCTCCACCACCAGGGTGACCGCACCGAGCAGCCGCACGGGCAGCGTCGCGGCGGCCCGTGCGGCGAGCGCGTCCCGCAGCCGGGTCGCGGCCCCGCGCCGGTCCCGCCACCAGCCGTCGGGCACGGAGCCGACGACGTTCGCGCCGTCGACCACGACCAGCGGCTCTTCCCGTTCTTCCGGCTCTCCCCGCTCCGCCTCACCACTCATGTGAGCAGTCTTACCCCGTCAATGGCCCGAACATCTCAGCAGGACCCGCACCGCGCCGATGTCGAGCACCGGAGGCGCCATGAAACAGCCGCAGGAACAGATCCGCGAGACGGCCGGTGTCACCCTGCGCGCCATTGTGCGATATGTGCGTGCCAGGGGCGGTGACAGCGCGGTCACGCACATGCTCAACCTCGCCGGCGAACACGAGCCGGCCGAGGCGTACGACGACCCCCGCCGCTGGTGGTCCTTCGAAACGAAGATCAACGTGTTCGCGGCCGCCGCGCAGACGCTCGGCGACGAGTCCGTCGGGCTGCACGTCGGGCAGAGCATCCTGTCGTACTCCGTGAACACGCCGCTGCGGCTCGGCCTGCTGCTGCTCGGCGGGCCGACCCAGCTGATCCGGCTCATCGCGACCACCAGCGCCAAGTTCAACGCCACCGCCGACATGTCCACGCTGTCCACCGGCCACGGGACGGCGCGGGTGCGGTACCGGCTGCGCGCGGGCTACCAGCCGAGCCGCTTCGACTGCGACTACACCCGCGGGCTGCTGACCCAGCTGCCGGCACTCTTCGGGCTGCCGGCCGCCACCGTCACCCACGACGTCTGCCAGGTCGAGGGCGCCGAGGCGTGCGTCTACACCGTCCGCTGGCGGCAGCGGCGGCTGCTGTCGTGGCTGTGGCCGGGCCGGCGACGGGCCGCCGACGACAGCTCCGACGACATCCTCGCCGGGCGGATGGAGCTGCTGCAGCGCACCGTCGCCGAGCTCGTCGCCGCCGAGCGGCCCGAGCGGGCCCTCGCCGTCGTCGCCGACCGGGCCGGGTACGCGGTCAACGCCCAGGCCTTCCTGCTCGTCGCCTCCCCCGCGCCGGACCAGCCCCGCCGGGTGCACGGCTACGGGCTCACCGAGGCGGAGATCGCGGTGCTCACCGACGCGCCGCCGACCAGCTTCGCCGGCACGCTCGTCGCCGACATCGCCTCACCCAACCGGTACTACGGCTATCTCGTCGCCTTCTGCGAGGACTTCTTCGACGCCGAGCGGCGGATGCTCGACGCCTACGCGAACCTCGCCGCCGTCGCACTCGACGCGCTGTCGGCCCTCGAAACCGCCGCGGAGCGGCAGCGGACCGCGGAGAGCCTGCTCGCGCTGGCCCGCAAACTGACCCTGGCCCGGACCGCGACCGAGGTGGCCGAGGTGACCGCCGAGGCCGTGCGGTCGGTCATGGGCGCGGATTCGGCCACGGTGCTGCTGCATCAACAGGGCAAGCTGCGCATGGTCGCCAACTCGGGAGCCAGCGACAGCCGGCTGCGCAAGGCGCAGAACCTCACGGTCTCCCCGGAGGACACCGACCTCTTCGCCCGCTTCCGCGCCAACTCCGGCCAGCCGCGCGTGTACGACCGCACCACCACGGAGCCGTTCATCCTCGCGATGCTCGACGCCTTCGGCCACGACATGATGATCATCGTGGACATAGCGCTGCCGGACCACCCGTTCGGCATCCTGGTCGCCGCGTACGACACCGCGCAGGGCACCACCCGGGCCCGCGAGATCATCAACCGGATGGCGGGCGTCGCCGACCAGGCCGCGACCGCCCTGCGCACCTGCGAGCTGCTCGAAGAGACGTGGCGCCTGGCGCACGTCGACGCGCTCACCGGCCTGGCCAACCGCCGCGCCTTCATGGCCGCGCTCGACACCGCCCTGTCCGCCGGCGAGGGCGCCGTGCTGTTCATCGACCTCGACGGCTTCAAGACCGTCAACGACACCCTCGGCCACGCCGCCGGCGACGAACTGCTCACCGCCGTCGCTGGCCGCCTCGGCGCCTGCGTCCGCACCGGCGACCTCGTGGCCCGCCTCGGCGGCGACGAGTTCGTCGTGCTCACCCACGGCGCCCTGGGCGCGGGCGGCGTACCGGACCTGGCGGAGCGGATCAGGGTCGCGTTCACGGAGCCGATCGCGGTCCGCGGCGGCACGACGATCGCCGCCCGCGCCAGCGTCGGCGGCACCCGCTTCACCCCGGGCGAAGAACCCCAGCACGTCCTGCACCGCGCCGACACCGCCATGTACGAAGCCAAACGCACTGTCTCTCGTCTGAGCTTCGCTTAACTAACCACTGTCACCCGCCGGTCGCCTTCGGCGATGGCTCGCTGCCCCACCGCTTCGCGGTGGGTCCCGCCGGGGGATTCTCACCCCGGACCCCCAATGCGCCGCTCCGCGCCGCACTGCCGGCTCGGCGCGGCAGCCTCCACGCATGCGCGTGGCATCCCGGTGGCTGTGCGCCGCCATCCCGGTGATCCGGAAGACTTCTGGTCGCCAGGGCGACAACACCTCTTCCGGATCACGGAAAGGGGCGCGCGGGCGGTCAGGGGGAGAGGTGGGCGAGCATTGCCTGGTTGGCTTCCCAGCCGTCCGGGAAGCGGACCGGGACGTTGAGGTGGACCGGTTCGGCGGAGGGGTGGGTGTCGAGGAGCTCGGCGATGCCGGCCCTGGCGACCACGATGCACGAGTGCCGGTGCCTGGAGGCCAGGACGCACAAGCGGCCCGCCTCCAGGTGGAAGGCGCTGGCGTCGCGGCGGCCGGACAGCGGGTGGAGGATGACGGTCACGTCGTACTCGCGGCCCTGCAGGCGGTTCGCCGTGTCGACCGTGACGTCGCCGGCGGCGGTGCCGGCCATGGCCTGGCGGATGGCGGCGACCTGGTCGCGGTGGGCGGCGCCGACGGCGATCCGGTCGACGGTGACGGGGCGGCCGTCCGGGGCGTGCTCGGAGTAGGCGACCGGCCCACGCTGCAGCAGCCGGGTCACCAGCGCTGCGATCGCCGCCACCGCCTCACGGTCGGTGCGCACCGTGTGCCGGGCGGGGAGCTCGTGCAGCGCCCAGCCGGTGCGGCGGGCGGTTTCCAGGGTCGCGTCGAGGTCCGTGTCGTGGCGGGGGCCGCCGCCGAGCGCGTGGGCGGAGAACTCCAGGCGGCGGTCGGAAGGTTTCGTGCCCGCCTCGAAGGGGGTGAAGGGGTAGAACGCCGAGGACACCACCGACGCGGCCGACGGGGGCAGGCGCCACGACACGGGCAGGCGGTGGACGGGCAGGTCGGGGTTGTGCCGCAGGAGGACGGCGACGGCGCTCTGCATCGGGTCCCAGGACAGGCCCGCCCAGCGTTCCACGGCGACGACCGAGAAGGGGTCGAGCTGGCCGGGGTCGCCGACGAAGAGGGCGCGGGAGAAGCGGCCCGCGACGCGCAGCAGCATGTCGGAGCGCATCTGGTACGCCTCGTCGACGATCGCACGTTCCCAGCTGCCGTCGGTGACGGTGGCCCACTTGGCGGCGGTGCCGATGGTGACGGCGCTGGCGTTCATGTCGCTGACCGCGCCGCTGACGGTGACGGTGCCGTGCCTGACGACGCGCTGGGCCGGCACGTAGGTCGACGCGGACAGCCTGCCGATGGCGAGCGTCGGCGCGGCCGTGGCCAGCCGGTCGATGAGGTCGTCGACCTGCTCGTTGGTCTGGGCGACCACCATCAACCGTTCCCCGGCTTCGGCGAGTGTACGAGCGGCGCGCACCACCAGCGTGGACTTCCCGGCCCCGGGCGGGGAGTCGACGACGACGCCCCGTCCGGCGGCGGACCCGAAGTCGCTGAGGATCTCCTCGATGACGGTCATGCGTCCTCACTCCGTTCCGGGCGCCTGACCACAACCTGACCCCCTGATGACCGGCCCGAGCCGCTCCGCTGGCCGGTCATGCGTCCTCACTCCGTTCCGGGCGCCTGACCACAACCTGACCCCCTGATGACCGGCCCGAGCCGCTCCGCTGGCCGGTCATGACCAGTCCTCCACGGCGTCGTTCTCGCCGCCGCCGTACTCGACGACCGGCGGTGGGCCGCCGTGCGTCCACGGCGTGTCGTCCCGGCTCGGGAAGCGGCCCGGCGGCTGGTAGGCGTCGGTGACCGGGCCGTACGTGACGCGCTCTCCCACCTCCGGGACGGTGCCCGGCGCGGGCTGCCTCGTGGAGCGGCCCATGCCCTTGGACAGCTCCAGGACGACGTCGACGCTGGACACCGACACGACCATGGCCTGCTGGGCGAGGCGCGCCGGGGACACCAGATGCGCGCCGGGTTCGAGGCGCACCGGGTCGTCCGTCTGCACCGTGATGTGCGGGCGCAGCGCCGCCTTCTTCCCGGACGTGTCGACCCGGTTCGGGGACGCGGCGACGACCGTGCCGGTGAACGCCTCCCCCGACAGCCGGAACTCGGCCATGACCAGCGGGTCGTCGAGGGCGCGCTGCGCGTCGAAGCGGGCCTGCTCACGCTCCAGCCGGTCGAGGCGCCCGGCGGCGGCCACCGCGCTGTCCCGCCTCGGCTGCGGCAGCGCGGTCCCGTCGGCGAGGGCCATGTGGTACATCGTGAACACGTCGCGATCCATGGTCCAGCGGGTCTCCACGGAGGCCCCGGCGGGACGGCCGCGCAGGAGCCGGACGGCCTGCCAGGTGAGGTCCCAGGTGGGCCGCATCTGGTCGGCGACGGCGGCGGTGAGCGCGGCGAGGGCCCGCTCACGGGCGAAGTCGTCGGTGTCGGAGCGGGCGACCGCCGCGAGGGCCGGGGCGAGGATCTCGTTGTCGAACGTCGGGTCGGTGCTCGGCCCGGCCGGCGGGGAACGCAGCGGGTCCTCGGCGAGCGCGGCGGCCGCGGCGCCGTCGAGGCCGTCGGGCGGGTCGATCCAGCCGAGCAGCGCGGCGAGGTTGGCGTCCTCCAGGCCGCTCTGCCCGGTGGCCCAGTGGTTGCCGAGGACCTCGGTCATGGCGAGGAGCATCGCGGAGCCCGGGTGGTCGGCGCGTTCCCGCAGGAACGTGAACCACTGCCCGAGGATCGGCACGGTCCGGTGCACCGGGTACGGGCCGAACGGCCGGCGGAACCGGGTGGACCGGCCGAGCAGCCGCACGAACTCGATCCCGCCCCGGTTGGGCACGATGACCTGCGGCGCCTCGGCGTAGCGCAGCTTGGTGCCGGACGCGCCGGAGTCGACGCCGCGGGCGCAACCGTCCACGTAGGACAGCACGACACGGGCGAGCTCGGCGACGAAGTCGAAGCGCTGGGTGCGGTCGCGCGGGTTGGCGACCACGAGCAGCCGCGGCTGCGCCGGGTCGGTGCCGACGATCGCGGCGAGGGGCGCGGCGGCCTCACCGGCGAGGCTCAGCGGCACCAGCACCAAGGGCTGCCCGGCGATGTGCGTGTGCCGGACCGTGGTGAGGGGCTGCGCCTTCCCCGACTCGACCGCCTCCGCCCGCGCCAGCGCGGTCAGAATGCTCACGGCGCCGGCTCGCTTCGCTCCCCGGCACCGCGAGGCACCGCACACCGCGACATGGCTCGCTCGCTCCGCTCACTCACGGCCGGCTCGCTCCGCACCCCGGCACCGCGAGGCACCGCACACCGCGACATGGCCCGCCCGCTCCGCTCACTCACGGCCGGCTCGCTCCGCACCCCGGCACCACGAGGCACCGCACACCGCGACATGGCCCGCCCGCTCCGCTCACTCACTGGTCAGCCGATACCGTCGAGGCACTCGGTGCGCAGCTTGTGCGCGAAGCGCAGCAGGCCCGCGATCTCCTCCTGGCCGGCGCCCGGCGTCAGTGTCCCCCGCGCCAGGCCGAGGACGGTGCCGATGCTCTCCACACCGCCGAGGTCGTCCCGGACCGAACGACCCAGCGCGGACGTCGAGCCGGCCGACTCGTCACGGCAGAAGAACGCCATCTCGCACGTGCCGAGACAGTCCGGGCTGTACCGGGCGTCGATCGTGCTGACCGCCTTGCGCAGCTCGTCGGCCGGGCGGGTCGGCTGCTGGTCGGTGTCGTACGCCAGGTCGAAGGACAGCGCGGCCGGCAGCGCGTCGAGGATCGCCTCCAGGCGGGTGAGCCGGGACAGCTGCCGGCGCAGGACCGTCAGCTGCTTGCGCACGTCGACGAGGGTCGCGGTGGGCCGGTTCGCGAAGTTCTCCGGGCACACGAGCACCACGTTGTGCGACACCGTCTCCGGCGGGTGGCCGAGCTCGGCGAGCAGCTCGCGCATGGCCATGACGTACACCGCGGACTGGGTCGCGGCGGCCGCCGTCTTGCCCGGGTCGGCCTGCCCGTCGATGACCGCGAACGACTTGATCTCCACGACGTGGAACTTGCCGCCGGCCCGGAACGCGATGAGGTCCGGCTCCAGGTACGCGTAGTACCCGGCGATCTCCAGGCGCAGCATCGGATGGTCGAACAGCGTCCCGGCGTCCTCACGGTCCGACGCGGCGCGGGCGAGCAGCGCCTTCGTGCGGGCGTAGCGGACCTCGCGGCTGGCGTTGCCGCCGACGTTGGACAGGTCGTCGTAGGCCACCTCGGGGATCGCCAGGCCGAGCCGCTCGCGCAGCAGCTGCAGCAGCTCGGCGGCGCCGTCGGCCTTGACCTGCGCCTCGAACGCGTTGCCGCGGGCGATCGCGAACCTGGACTGGCCGAAGCCGGCGGGGAAGCCGAGCTGCCCGGCGACGGCGCCCTTGTTGACCCCGGCGGCGTCCATCAGTCCACGGCGGCCGCACCCCGGGTTGCTGGTGAGGGCCGCGATGGTGCGCGCGTTGTGGTTGCGCGGCGCCACCGTGCCGCGGATGCGGTCCAACCGGTCGACCAGTGGGTCCATGAGCGGTCTTCTTTCGGGGAAGCGGTTCGCGGTTTCATGTCGAGCTCGCGGTACGACGGAGGCGCTGCAACCTGGCGCCGAACAGCGCCTCGGATCCGTCCAGACGTTCTTCCGCCCTGGCCGCCGCCGCGGCGCGGTCCGCGGTGTCGGCATCCAGGTGCACGTCGAGCTCGGCCTGGGCCAGCTCGGCAACCGACCGGGGGGTGATCCCGGCGCTGCCGGCACCCGGGATGCTGGCGGCGAAGCGCCACAACAGCCGTTGGGCGTCGTGGGCGTCCTCGGGCAGCTGCGCCACCCGCTCGGCCACCTTGATCGCGCCGGCGAGGAAGTCGACGCGCGCGCTGAGCGGCCCGACGACCCTGGTCTCCAGGGGCCAGGTGGACAGCGCGAGCAGCCCGCGCGCCGGCGACAGCAGGTCCGCGGTCAGCGCCGGGCAGAGGTAGTACGGGCGGCCGAACGGCTGGACGCGGAACGAGCGTTCCTCGTCGCGGCGCAGGCTGGTGAGGCGCGCCGCGACCAGTTCGCCCGGGAAGAAGGCGTCGTGGACGGCGATGATGAGCTTCGGCGCGGCCGGGACCGTGAGCAGGGTCAGCGCGTGGTGCACCTGCTCACGGATGGACAGCATCGGCTTGTGCACCGGCTGCGGCGCCGGCCGGGCCTGGTCCTCCAGGTCGGCGAGCGCGTCGTCCCAGGCGTGCTCCGCCTGGCGCAGCTCGGCCCGCAGGGCACGGGCCTGCATCCGGTCACCGGTGGTGGCGGCCCGCCGCAGCTCGCCACGCAACCGGTCGATCCGCCGCTCGAGCATCTCGATGGTGATCGGTTCGGACACGAACGGAACGGTAGACGGTTCCAGCAAGTTCCAGCAAAGACCAGTGTCGGCGTGTCGTATTGCAATTTGACCCGAGGCGACGCCGGCGTGTCGTCCTGCATCGTCTACGCCGGTACCGGGTGCGGCTGTTCCTCGATCCGCCGCGCCGGGGCGCGGGTGGGCAGTGGGATGAGTTTGGGCTTGCGTCTGGCGGCCAGGTCCTCGACCCAGCCGAGGGCCAGGACCACCAGCGCCACCACGGCGAAGACGAGCACCAGCTGGAGCAGCCCGCTGTACGGGCCGAGCAGCGACACGCCCGCCGCGACGGCCGCGAGCCGGATGGCGGTGATCACGGCCTCGTGCCAGAGGTAGATGGTCAGCGCCCGCCGGTTGACCGCCTCGACGGCCGGTTCGGCCGCGCCGAGGCTCAGCGCCGCCGGGGCCGCGTTGAGCATCACCAGCAGGAACGCGGTCGACCACAGCACGTCGGCGACCGGCAGGTCGTTCATGTCGTAGCCGCGGGGGCCTGGGCTGCTGTAGAGCATGGCCAGGCCGATGCCGCCCATGACCAGGCACGCCGGCCAGAGCGCCTTCCTGGAGATCCGCTGCAGGATGCCGTCGTGGTGGGCGAAGCCCAGCATCCACATCGGCGCGTACATGAAGAAGTCGCGGACCATGCCGCCGGTGCCGTTCCCCGTCTCCCACATCGCGACGAGGATCCCGAAGGGGACGAGCACGGCGGGGATCGGCGCCTTGCGGAAGAGCCACAGCATGACCGGCGACAGGATGATGAACCACAGGTAGGAGCGGACGTACCAGATCTGGCTGAACCAGACCCCGCCCTTCTCCGACGTGGGCGGGTCGTCCAGCGGCAGGAACCACAGGACGAGCCGCCAGGTGTGCTCCAGGCCGCCCATGAACGTCATGAGCACCAGGGCGAACGCCCCGAGCACCCAGAACGGCACGATGATGCGGCGCATCCGGCGGCCGATGGCCTTGAGGCCGATCCCGTCGGCACGGTCGAGGGAGGCGGCCATGAGGGAGCCGCCGAGCGCGAACATGAGGCCCATGGCCGGGAACGCGACGGTCAGCCACGCGAAGCCGAGCGTGTGATAGGTCACCACCCGGACGATCGCGACGGCTCGCAGGAGGTCTACGTACCGGTTCCGCATCCCCTACAGGTTGCCCTGACGTTGTTAACGGCAACCTTGGTTCAGCTCAAAATTGGCTGTGTTTCTTCTCAAAGATCCTAGGGAGTACAAGCCGTAACCCTCCCGGCAATCGACACTGTTCACCCCAATCTCACCCGATCACCACTTTATCGATCGCCTCGCGCAGCGACTCGAAGTCGAAGCCGCCGTCGTGCGGCACGCCGTTCACGAAGAACGCGGGCGTCCCTCGCACCCCTGCGGCACGCCCCGCGGCGAGGTCGGCGTCGACGCGTTCGTAGTGGGCGCGGGTACCACCGGTGCCGGTCAGGCCGAACTGTTCGGCGTACCGGGCGAGGTCGGTGTCCTCGAGGCTGTCCTGGTGGGCCAGCAGCAGCGCGTGCATGCCCCAGAACGAGCCGACGTCGGCGGCGGCCTCGGCGAGCAGCGCGGCCGGCATCGCCCGGGGGTGCTTGTCGACGAGCGGGAAGTGCCGATAGGCGAAGCGCAGCCGCCCGGCGAAGTGCAGCTGGAGACGCTCCACGACGCCGAACGCCCTGCCCGTGTACGGGCACTGGTAGTCCCCGTACTCGAGCAGGGTGAGCGGTGCGTCGGCCGGTCCTTGCACGTGGTCGGTGTCCATACCGACGCACCTGCCCACCCGCCGGTCGTCTAGTCGAGCAGTTCCGTGACCGTGCCCGCGCCGACGGTGCGGCCACCTTCGCGAATGGCGAAGCCGAGGCCGGCGGCCATGGCGATGGGCTTGCCGAGCTCGACCGTCAGGTCGACGGTGTCGCCGGGCATGACCATGCTGACCTCACCGAGGTCGACCGCGCCGACCACGTCGGTGGTGCGGAAGAAGAACTGCGGCCGGTAGTTGGCGAAGAACGGCGTGTGCCTCCCTCCTTCCTTCGTGGTGAGCGCGTACACGTGTGCGGTGAACCGGCGGTGCGGCGACACCGAGCCGGGCAGGGCGACGACCTGGCCGCGCTGCACGTCGCCGCGCCGGACGCCGCGCAGCAGCAGCGCCGCGTTGTCGCCCGCCTCGGCCCGCTCCAGCTGCCGGCCGAACGTCTCCAGGCCGGTGACGACGGATGCCCGGGTGGGGCCCAGCCCGACGACCTCGACGGGCGCGTTGAGCTGCAGCGTGCCGCGCTCGACGGCGCCGGTGACGACGGTGCCACGGCCGGTGATCGTGAGCACGTTCTCGATCGGCATCAGGAACGGCTCGGCGAGCACCCGCTCCGGCACGGGGACGTACCGGTCGACGGCGTCGAGCAGGTCGAGCACCGAGCGCACGCCGGCCGGGTCGCCTTCCAGCGCCCGCAGCGCGGACACCCTGACCACCGGCACGTCGTCCCCTGGGAATCCGTAGCCCGTGAGCAGCTCACGGATCTCCAGCTCGATGAGGTCGAGCAGCTCGTCGTCGTCGACGGCGTCCGCCTTGTTCATCGCGACCACGAGGTGCGGCACGCCGATGCGCCGCGCGAGCAGCACGTGCTCCCGCGTCTGCGGCATCACCCCGTCGACCGCGCTGACGACCAGGATCGCCCCGTCGACCTGCGCCGCGCCCGTGATCATGTTCTTCACGTAGTCGGCGTGGCCGGGCATGTCGACGTGCGCGTAGTGCCTGGTCGCGGTCTCGTACTCGACGTGGGCGATGTTGATGGTGATGCCCCGGGTGATCTCCTCCGGCGCCCGGTCGATCCCCTCGAAGGAGGTGTACCGGTTGACGGACGGGTAGCGCTCGGCGAGGACCTTGGTGATCGCGGCGGTCAGGGTCGTCTTGCCGTGGTCGACGTGACCCATGGTGCCGATGTTGAGGTGAGGTTTGTTCCTCGTGTACGTCTGCTTGGCCATCTGACACTCCACAGTGGATGTGTGGTGGGTGTGCGGAACCGTGCGGCCACGTCGTGAGGGTGGCCGAGCCACCCTCCTCCTTCGGTTACCGCAGGAATGGCTGCGGGAGGAGGGTCAGCTTCGCAGGGCCGGGGCGCACGAGACCGCCGAGCCGGCCGATAGGCCTGACTCGAAGAGGGCGGTCGTCGTGATCACGCTGGAAACATAGCTCGCCGTCGCTGCGGCGGCAACCGGTTTACTGCTTGGGCAACCTCAACGCGATCGTGGGCGCGTCGGCCATGACGGAGTTGGGGGCGCCGCCCTTGGCCACGGACGCCGGCGGGCGGTCCGCGCGGCCGACGGTGACCTCCGGATAGAGCTCGACCTCGTCCCACTCCCCCATCGCCTGGGGCTCGCCGCGGTGCAGGTCGACCTCGCGGGGCGGGACCGACGAGCCGGTGCGGGCCAGGACCGCGGCGCCGTTGGTGCTGACGTCGGTGACCAGGACCATGCCGTCGCGCAGCTCCAGGCGGACGTGGTTGCGGCTGACGCGGCGGGTCGACTCGTCGTCGAGCCAGTTGCCGATGGTGATGCCACCCGGCTCGTCCGGTGCCCGGCCCACGACGACGGGGCGGGCCGCGGTCAGCGGGAAACGGGCGCGCACCGTGCCCTTGATCCGCACCGCCATGCTCGACGCGGGCGGGCGCGGCCCGGCGTCGATCAGCCGCTCGCCGTGCCGGGGGCACAGCGGGGCGCCGCTGGGCAGCGCGGGTGGTGGCTGCCCGGCACCGGCGGCGGGCTGCCGGCCGAACGTCGGGCAGTCGGCGGCCGGGCAGCGCCAGAACCGGCCGAGCACGGGGTGCGGTCGCGGCGACGAGCCGGTCGACGGGGCGAGGGCCAGCTCCATCCCGCCGGCCGCGCCGGTGGTGAGGTAGACCGGGCCGGGGTGACCGGGCAGCGGCGTGCGGCTGATCACCGGCAGGCCGGTGAGCCCGGCGGCCTCACGGACCCTGGCACCGGTGCGGGCGCCGGGCGGCAGCATCTCGATCAGCCCGTCGTCGGACCAGCGGCGCAGGACCATGCGCTCGTTGGAGGTGAAGTCGGTGTCGGACATGGCGCCGCGCTCGGCCACGGCATACAGGCCGACGCCGCCGTCGCCGAGCTGCCGGCTGAGGGCGTCGACGAACATGCCGAGGCGCAGCAGGGCGGCCGGGCGGCCACCGTCGAGGTCGACGCTGCGGGCAGCCTCCACCAGGTCGATGACCCCGCCGGCGGCGAGGGGGTCGACGCTCAGTCTCCGCTCGATCGCGTCGAGCGCACGGCTGGTTTCGAATCGCACCCGGTTATCATGCCGCAAAGCCGCCGTCGACCACCTCTGCGGCCGACGGCGAGCTTCACGCCGCGCTCCTCGGCTGGGGAAGGGCACCGAGCGCGGGACCCGCGACGGGGCGGGGGGCCACCCGGTCGCGGTATACATCAGCTTCACTGCATGTAACGGTACGGGTACCACCTGGTGGCGGATACAGGTGAATGCCTGAGTGAATGAGGTGTCAGGCGCCGCAGGCCGCCGCGATCGCCGGCAGCTCGTGCGCGTCGATGCCTTCGCGCTGCCACACGGCCAGGGGGTGTTCGTGGGCGCGCAGCTCGACGAGGGGGCGCAGGCCGGGCCGGCGGGTGTGCACCCGGACCCGCAGCCGCAGCGTCTCGGGGTGGCCGGGGATGCGGTTGGCGAGCTGGCCGAAGAACGGTGGCTCGGAGGCGCGCTCCGGGTCCTCCCACTGCTCGACGGCGCGGGCGAAGCCGGCCGCGCTGAGGCCGACCCAGACGCTGTAGGTCAGCGCCTCGGCCATCCCACGGACCGGGACCTCGATCAGGCCGCGGAGGAAGAAGTGCTGCTCGTCGAGATCGGGGAGCTCGACGAAGCAGAGCTCCTCCTCCAGGAACGACGCCCCGCCGACGCCGGGGACGGCCCAGGTGTCCGGCGCGGAGAACGACCACATGCTCGGCACGTCGCCGAGCTCCACGCCGCAGCACGTACAGGTGATGACGGTCACGGACACGATTCAACCACTCTGCGCGGCGAGCTCCCGGGCGCGGTCGCGGGCGGCCTCCAGGGCGGCCAGGAACGCGGCCCTGACCCCGTGGTTCTCCAGCTCACGGATGGCGTTGATCGTGGTGCCGGCCGGCGACGTCACGGCCTCGCGCAGCTTGACGGGGTGCTCGCCGGACTCGCGCAGCATCACCGCGGAGCCGATCGCGGTCTGCACGATGAGGTCGTGCGCCACCTGGCGGGGCAGGCCGAGCAGGATGCCGGCGTCGGTCATCGCCTCGACGAGGAAGTAGAAGTAGGCCGGGCCGGAGCCGGACAGGGCGGTGACCGCGTCCTGCTGCGACTCGGGGACCCGGATGGTGCGGCCGAGGGGGCGGAACATCTCCTCGGTGAGCGCGAGGTGCTCGGCGGTGGCGTGGGAGCCCGCCGAGATCGCGGTCATCGCCTCGTCGACCAGCGCCGGGGTGTTGGTCATGACCCGGACGACCGGGGTGCCCTCCGGCAGGTGCCTGGCGAAGAACGCCGTGGGCAGACCGGCGCAGAGCGACACGACGAGCTTGCCGGCGGGCAGCTTCGGGCCGAGCTCGGCCAGCAGCGCGCCGGCGTCCTGCGGCTTCACCGCGACGGTGAGCACGTCGGCTTCCAGGATCGCGGTCTCGCTGTCGACGACCCGGATCCCGTAGCGCTCCTGCAGCTCCTTCGCCCGCTCGGGGCGGCGGGCGGTGGCCAGGAGGCGGTCGGCGGACCAGCCGGCCCGCAGCAACCCGGACAGCAGCACCTCACCGAGCTTGCCGGCACCGAAGACGGCGATGGTCCGCACGAACGCACTCCCTAGGTTTGGCGACACGGCATGGACGACAGGCGGGCGACCGGCCGCCGCGGAAGCCCCGCGACCGACGACGCGGAAGCCCTGCGACCGGTCTGCACAGAAGACCCGCGACCGGACTCCGCGGAAGGCCTGCCGCCGGTCTCCGCGAAAGGCCGGCGGCCGGCGACGCGGCGGTCCGGGCGTGCCGCGCGGGCGTGCCGGCTCGGTGCGGGGCCGGACCCGCCTGACGGAAGGCGGCCGGGCCGGTGCGGTGCGGGCCCGGACCCGCCGTGCGGCAGGTGACCGGGCCCGCGGCGGGACTCAGGAGCCGAAGAAGACCTCGGCCTCGGTGTAGCGCTCGACCGGGACGGTCTTGAGCTCACGGGTGGCGTCGGCGAGCGGGACGCGGACGATGTCCGTGGACTGCAGCGCGACCATCTTGCCGAAGTCGCCCTCGTGGACGGCGTCGATCGCGCCCAGGCCGAAGCGGGTCGCGAGGACCCGGTCGAACGCGGTCGGGGTGCCACCGCGCTGGATGTGGCCGAGCACGACGGTGCGGGCCTCCTTGCCGGTCTTGGCCTCCAGCTGCTGGGCGAGCCACTGGCCGATGCCGCCGAGGCGGACGTGGCCGAAGGCGTCGAGCTCCTGGTTGTGCAGCACCATCTGGCCATCGAGCGGCTGGGCGCCCTCGGCGACGACGACGATCGGCGCGTACTGCGTCTGGAAGCGCTTCTCGACGTAGCCGGCGACCTGCTCCACGTCGAACTGCCGCTCCGGCAGGAGGATGACGTTGGCGCCACCGGCGAGGCCGGCGTGCAGGGCGATCCAGCCGGCGTGCCGGCCCATGACCTCGACGACGAGGGTGCGGTGGTGCGACTCGGCGGTGGTGTGCAGCCGGTCGATCGCCTCCATGGCGATGTTGACCGCGGTGTCGAAGCCGAACGTGTAGTCGGTCGCGCCGAGGTCGTTGTCGATCGTCTTCGGCACGCCGACGACGTTGACGCCCAGGTCGGTCAGCTTCGCCGCGACGCCGAGGGTGTCCTCGCCGCCGATCGCGACGAGCGCGTCGATGCCCAGGTCGGCCAGGTTCGACTTGATCTTCTCAACGCCGCCGTCGATCTTGAACGGGTTGGTCCGGGAGGAGCCGAGGATGGTGCCGCCGCGCGGCAGGATGCCACGGACCTGCGCGATGCCCAGCTCACGGGTGTTGCCCTCGAGCGGGCCGCGCCAGCCGTCGCGGAAGCCCACGAACTCGTGACCGTAGGTCGCGATCCCCTTGCGGACCACGGCCCGGATGACCGCGTTGAGGCCGGGGCAGTCGCCGCCCCCGGTCAGTACGCCGATACGCATGCTAGATCTTGCCTTCCTGGTTGCGGTGCTGCTCGACCGCCCTGACGGGGCACGACCGAGCCGGAGGGTCCCACTCGTTGGCGACGCTGCCGATTCACAGCGCACTGTAGTCGCTCCGCCTGAAAGTGCCGACGTCGCACCAGCCGGACCTCCCGCCTAACAGTTGTCGTCGCGGATGCCGAACATCTTGGCCGACTCGTGCTCCTGCGCCATCCGCCGCAGGGCCGCGAGCAGGGAGTCCCCGAGGATCGAGCCGACGACGGCGGCGTGCAGCCTGCCCTCGTTGTCCCCCGCCTGGGCGACGAAACGCAGGTCGTGCACCGCGATCCGCTCGACCAGGTCCGCGTAGTGCTCCAGCAGGTGCTCCACATCGGCGCCGACCTGCGCGAACGCGGCGACGACCTCGGCCGCGGACTGCCGGGTGCGGGCGTTGTCAGAGACCAGCCAGCCGCGCTGCCGGACCAGCAGCCGCACCCGTTCGTGGGCCGCCTCGAGCATCGCGGGGTCACTCGTCTCGCGGGTGCCGACGGTCGCCGGCAGGGCCCGCCCGAGCACCTCGTGCACGTCGGGGTCGGGCCGGTCCAGCTCCGTGAGCAGGTCGCGGATGGTGGCGATCGGCAGCCTGCCGATGTCCAGCAGCACCCGCACGAGCCGCAGCCGCTGGACGTGTCGATCGTCATATCTGGCCTGGTTGGGGCTGGTCAGTTCGCCGGCCGGCAGGAGTCCCTCACGCAGGTAGTACTTGATCGTCGGCACCGGCACGCCGGTCGTCTGGCTCAGTTCCGCGATGCGCATCAGGGTCCTTTCAGGGTTGACACGGATAGTGTAGCTTTCCAATAGTGGAGAGCACCACTATCCATACTGCTGGGAGCTTCTGATGCGTCTCGCACAGCTGCACCGCCCACTCACCGTCAGCGCGGCGGCGCTGACCGTCCTCGCGGTCCTCACCGGCGCGGGCGTCTTCCTCGACGACCGCGAGCTCGTCGGCGCGCCGATCTGGCTCAAGCCCTTCAAGTTCTCGGTCTCCATCGCCGTCTACTCCATCACGATCGCCTGGATGCTCTCACTGCTGGACCGCCGGCAGCGGCTCGGCTGGTGGCTCGGGACCATCAGCGTCGCCGCCCTCACCACCGAGATCGTGATCATCGTCGGGCAGGCGGCCCGCGGCCGGCAGAGCCACTTCAACAACCAGACGCCGCTGGACTCGACGCTGTACAGCGTGATGGGCGCCACGATCGCGATCGCCTGGATGTGCACGCTCGTCCTGGCGGTCCTGCTGCTCATCCAGCGGCTGCCGGACCGGGCGAACACCCTCGCCGTCCGTTTCGGCCTGCTCGTCGGCCTGGCCGGCATGATGGTCGGCTTCCTGATGACCCTGCCCACGAAGGCGCAGTTGAACCTGCCCGAGGGCGAGGCGCCCACGATCGTCGGCGCGCACAGCGTCGGCGTGGCCGACGGCGGCGCCGGCCTGCCCCTGGTCGGCTGGAGCACCACCGGCGGCGACCTGCGCGCCGGGCACTTCATCGGCATGCACGCCCTGCAGGCGCTGCCGCTGCTCGGGTTCACGCTGGCGCTCGCCGCCGGGCGCTTCGCCCGGCTGCGCCACGACCGGGTCCGGGCCCGCCTGGTGATCGTCGCCGGCCTCGCGTACGCCGCGCTCACCGTCCTCCTGACGTGGCAGGCACTGCGCGGCCAGTCCATCGCGCACCCCGACGCCCTCACGCTGGCCACCCTCGGCGGCCTGGCCCTGGCCGTCGCCGGCGGCACCGGGTGGGCACTGGCCCGCCCCCGTACCGTGGTGGCATCGACCGCTGTCACCGAATCGGCACTGAGTGGGGTCCACTGATGGCAGACACCCTGTTCGAGCTCGCGTTCCTGGTGGTCGTGCCCTTCTGGGCGCTGATGATCGTCGCGCCGGGGTGGCGCTGGTCGCGGCGGATCGCCGGGTCGATCTTCATCGCCCTGCCGGCCCTGGTCGTCTGGGCCTTCGCGATCGCGCCGGTCCTGCCGGAGTTCGCCGCGGAGATGCTCAACCCCGACCTGGCCGGCGTGCGCGCCCTCTTCGCCGACGACGACGTGGTCGCCGCCGTCTGGGCGCAGGTGCTCGCGTGGGACCTGCTGGTCGGCCGCTGGATCTACCTGGACAGCCGCGAGCGGCGGATCCACCCGCTGATCATGGCGCCGGTCATGGTGCTGACGATCCTGCTCTCGCCGATCGGGCTGCCCCTGTACCTCGCGCTGCGGATCCCGCTCACGAGGAACCGGCAGGTCACGACCCCGGACGCATGACCGCCCACCGGGCGAGGTTGTGCCGGGCGTCGACGAGCGCGTCGTGCCGTCCCTCCGCCGCCGGCAGGGGCGGCCGGCCCGACTCGTCCCAGAGCTGGCGCAGGTCCTTGGTGAACCTGGGGATCTCCCGGGGCAGCGTCGGCATCGGGCCCCACAGCTGGGCGAGGGCGACGTGGTCGTAGGCGGCGTACCAGGCCCAGAGCTCCAGCTCACCGGCCTCGCCGGCGCGCAGCGGCTCGACGAGGAACTCCAGCAGCTCCTCACGGATCCGCTCGCGGGAGCGCCACGCCTTGTCGGCCGGCGACGGCAGCTTGTCCAGGACGTTGCGGCGCACCCACGGCACGGCCCGCGACCCGTCGAACTCCGTGGAGACCGCGTAGTACTCCCGGCCGTGCTCGTCCACCACCCCGATGGAGACCAGGTCGATCAGGCGACCGTCCTCGATGAACTCACAGTCGTAGAAGTAGCGATATGCCGACACCGGTCCCATCCTGCCCCGTCACGGCCGGACGGCCCAGCGGCAGGGTAGGGCCGCAAGGTCCTCAGAGCAGCAGCGTCGCCATCCGGGTCAGTTCCGCGTGGTCGCGGGGGGTACCGCCGTCGGCGTGGATCCTCGCGGCCACGCCGGCGGCGTGCGTGGCGGTGCGCAGGGCGAGCATGGCGGGCAGCACCGCCGCGCACTCGTCGGCGGGGACCGGGCCCGCCCGCACGTAGGCCTCGACGAGCGCGTCGGCGCCCGTGCCGCCCGCGCACAGGACGGCGTGGGCCAGGTCGTACAGCAGCGGCCCGGTCCCGGCGGCGGCCCAGCCGACCAGACCGACCCGGCCGGTGGCGGCGTCCAGGCGGAAGCGGGCGGCGGCGGGCGAGCCGTGCCGGACGCCGTAGGTGAGCTGGTCGGTGACCATGATCCGGCGGACCACGGCCACGGTCTCGGCGACCGCCGGGCCGAGCCAGGGCTCCATCGCCAGGTGGGGCGCCGTCGCCGGTGCCGCCACCTGGAACTTCGCCAGGTCGGGGTGCACGAACCGGCGCAGGCTGCGGTGCGCGGCGCTCAGGGCGCCGCCCCACCACGACTGGTCCAGGGGGTCGTCGGCGCGCAGCGGGCGGCCGGGCACCATGCACAGCAGCGCGAGGACCCCGTCGCCCGCCCTGTCGCCGGCTCCCGCGGTGAGCGCGCCGTCGGCGGCCCGGACCGGACGGCCGGCGCAGATGCCCGACGCATCGACGTGTTCCGCGGCACACAACCCGGCCTCGAAGCCGCGCCGCGCGGACGCCGGAGCCCATTTCACCACGAATTGGGTGTCATCCCGCCGAGACGTATCGAATTGGCAGTCGTCAATCTCGACCCGCCAGGCGGCCGCACCGACAGGAATGCACGGGCCGGGACTGCACTGCCAGCTTCTGCGCAGTGTCGTGTGCACCTGGTCGGCAGCGGGGGCCACGCTGCGCATTATGCGCCCACATCGGCGTCCGTGTCCGGTGAACGGCGAAACCCGGGGCACCGGTGCTCGCACCACCGGCGCCCCGGGCATCTCGACACCAACCCCGCCCCCCAGCGGTTCGCGTGCTGGCACTAGCCTGCCTGCGGGCTCATGCGCGGGCTGTCGGTGAGCCGATGCGGGGGATGTACAGACTCCGACACGCGCGTCATGATCTGGTAGAAGTTCCGTACTGTGCTCGCGATCACCTACGGTGATCAAGAGTCCGATCAACGCTGCACCGGGAGGGGTTTGACCGTGGAGGGTCGGCTGCCAGATCCCGGCGACGCACTGACCGGTGTGGAAATGTTCAGTGGTCTGGAGCCCGATGTGCGTCAGCGGGTCATCCAGGCGGCGGTGCCACGGACATACCGCAAGGGCCAGTTGCTGTTCGTCGAAAACGATCCGGGCGAATCACTCATCGTGCTCAAGCGCGGCGCGGTGATGGTCTTCCGGACCGCGCCGACCGGCGAGCGCGCGGTCCTCTCGGTGGTCCGCCCGCCCGACACGCTCGGCGAGGTGTCGCTCCTGGACGGCGCGGCCCGCTCCGCGTCCGCGGAGGCGATCGAGGACTGCCAGGCCCTGGCGCTGTCCCGGCACGCGTTCATCGAGCTCGTCCACGCCAACCCGCGCATCCTCGACGCGGTGATGCGCTCCCTGGGCGCGCTCATCCGGCGGCTCACCGAGCAGAACGCCGACCACGTCTTCCTCGACCTGCCCGGCCGGGTCGCCAAGACCCTCGTCCGCCTCGCCGGCGAGACCAACGCGCCGATGGTGACGATCGAGCTCAACCAGAGCCAGCTGGCGGAGATGGCCGGCGGCTCGCGGCAGAGCGTCAACCAGGCGATCGGGTCGTTCGCCAGCCGCGGCTGGCTGCGCACCGAGGGTCGGCGGATCGTCGTCACCGACCTCAGCGCCCTGCGCCGCCGCGCCGGGATGACCGACCGCTGACCTGCGGTCCGCACCACCTTTCGCGCCACCGTGCCGCGTGCCACAACGCGGTGGCCGGTCGGGTCCCCGACGTGTGAGGATGTGCGGGGACCTGAAGTCAGGGAGTGTCGGCGATTTCCAGTCAGTGCGCACGCTGCGGCCGCCAGTCGGGCGACGGTGACCGGTTCTGCGGTGGATGCGGCGCCGAGCTCAGTCCTGCCTGCGCGACGTGCGGCCGCACGCTGAGCCCCGACGCCTCCTTCTGCACCGGCTGCGGCACCCCCCGCGCCGCCTCCGGCACCACCGGCGGGCAGGGGCGCTCCGACCGTGGCGGTGGTCACATGGGCCGGGCCACCGTGCCGATCCCCGCCACCCGCAGCGAGGACCGCCGCCGCATCAGCGTCCTGTTCGTCGACCTGATCGACTTCACGCCCTATGTCGAGCGCGCCGACCCCGAGCTGGTCCGCGAGCTGCAGAAGGGCTTCTTCTCCACCGCGCGCGAGGTCATCGGGCAGTACGGCGGGGTGGTCGAGAAGTACATCGGCGACGCCGTGATGGCCCTCTTCGGCGCGCCCGTGGCGACCGAGACCGACGCCGTGCGCTGCGTGCGGGCCGGGCTGGAGCTGCAGCGGGTCCTCGCGCGGTACGCCAGCACCGGCGACGGCGAGCGGGCCCTGCGCTTCCGCGTCGGCGTCGCGACCGGCGAGGCCCTGGTCGACGTGGCCGCGGCCCGCGACGGCGGCCAGGCGATCGTCGCCGGCGACGTGGTCAACACCGCCTCCCGCCTGCAGTCCCTCGCGCCGCCCGGCGGGGTCCTCGTCTGCGGCAGCACGTATGCGCTGACCAAGTCCTCGATCCGCTACGAGGCGCAGCCGCCCGCCACCCTGCGCGGGCGCTCCACCCCGACCGAGGTGTGGCTCGCGCTCGCGCCGCTGCGGCGCAACCACCCCGACCGGGAGGCCGGCTCCACGCCCCTGGTCAACCGCACCCACGAGCTGAGCCTGCTGGTCAACGCCCTGCACCGGGGGTTGCGGGAGCGCACCCCGCAGCTGGTGACCGTGATCGGGCACGCCGGGATCGGCAAGAGCCGCCTGGTGCACGAGCTCTTCCTGCACGCCGAGCGGCTCTTCGACGCGCCCGTCGCGTGGCGGACCGGGCGCTGCCCGCCCTTCGGGGAGAACGTGACCTACGCCGCGCTCGCCGACATCGTCAAGGCGCAGGCCGGCATCCTCGACACCGACAGCGCCGAGACCGCCCGGGAGCGGCTCGACACCGCGCTCAGCGTGATCGTCACCCCCTCCGAGGCGGAGCGGCTCGCCGACGCGCTCAGCCCGCTCGTCGGCCTGCCCGGCCCGAAGCTGGCCCCCGACGAGACCGAGTCCGCCTGGCGGCGGTTCGTCGTCGCGCTCGCCGCCCACCGGCCGACCGTCCTGGTCTTCGAGGACCTGCACTGGGCCGACGAGTCGATGGTGCGGTTCGTGGAGCGGCTGGGCGCGTCGGTGCGGGACGTGCCGCTGCTGCTGCTGTCGACGGCCCGGCCCGAGTTCCTGGAGCGCAACGCCAGCTGGGCGGGGGCCATCGCCGGCTCGGTCACGATCACCCTGCCGCCGCTGCGCGACGCCGAGATCGCCACCATGTACGCGCACCTGCTGGGCCAGGCGGTGTTCCCCGGCCACTCGCTCAACTCCCTCGTCGAGCTCGCCGACGGCAACCCGCTCTACGCGCTCGAATACACCCGCATGCTCGCCGAGCAGGGCAACGTGCGCACCTCGGCCACCCTGGCCCGGGTGCTGCCGATGCCGGACAGCGTCCACGCCGTCATCGCCAACCGGGTCGACCTGCTGGAGGCCGCCGACCGCGCCGTGCTGCAGGCCGCCGCCGTCGTCGGGATGAACTTCTGGCCGGGCGCCGTCGCGGCCGCGATGAGCCGCCCCGCCGACGGCATCGAGCGCTCGCTGCGCCGCCTGGAGCAGCGTGACCTGATCCACGAGCAGGCCGCCTCCACGATGGAGGGGCAGACGGAGTACCGCTTCGGCCACGTCCTCGTCCGGGACGTCTGCTACCAGCGGCTCCCCCGCACCGAGCGGGTCGCCCGGCACGAGCTGACCGCCGCCTGGCTGGACAGCGTCGCCGCCGACCGGGACACCGACCTCGCCGAGGTGGTCGCCAACCACCGGTACACGGCCTACGAGATCGCCGGGTCGCTCGGCCTCGACGCGCCCCGCTACAGCGTGCCGGCCCGCGACGCGCTGCAGCGGGCGGCCCGCCGCACGTATGCGCTGCACGCCCTCGACGCGGCCGCCGCCCACGCCGGCAAGGCCCTCGCGCTCTGCGACGACACCACCGACCAGGGTGAGCGGCTGCGGATCGAGCTCCTGGCCACCGAGATCGCCTTCTACGCCGATCCGGACGCGTTCCTCGGCACCGGCGGCACGGATCAGCTCGCCCGCCTGGCGGAACGCCTGTACGCCTCCGGAGAACAGGCCAGCGCCGCCCGGGCCTGGACCATCCGTGGGCAGGTCGCGTGGCTGCGCGCCGACCGGCTCGGCGCACTGTCCTGCCTGGACCGGGCCGTCGAGCTCTTCGACGAGCTGCCCGACGCGCCGCAGAAGGCCGACGCCTACGCGGAGCTCGGCCGGCTGCACATGTCCAACTTCGAGGTCGAGCCGGCGGTCGCCGCGGCCAGCGCCGCCGCCGAGATCGCCGACCGGCTCGGCCTGGTCGAGGTCGCCACCAGCGCCCGGATCACCATCGGCACCGCGCTCTTCCAGGCCGGCGACCGGTCCGGCCTGGTCGAGCTGCAGGCCGCCCTGGAGGTGTGCCGGGAGCGGCGGCTGCTGTCGGAGCACCGGGCGATGCGCAACGTCGCCTGGGCGCTGCTCGAGGACGGCGACTGGACGGCCTCCGCCGCCATGTACGAGAGCACCCGCCACACGGTGCCCGGCAGCCACACCCTCGCCACCGGCTACTCCAACGTGGCGCAGGTCGCCTACTTCACCGGCGACTGGGCCACCCTCATCGAGGTCGCCGAGCGGGCGCCCGCCTCCGAATGGGACCTGCAGGTCCGCGGCGCGCACGCCTGGATGAAGATCCTGCGCGGCGAGCCCTGGGTCAACGCCGAGGAGATCGAGGACCTGGTCGCCGCGGGCCGGCGCAGCGGCTTCTACCGCCTGCAGTGGACCGTCCTCGGCCACGGCGCCCTCTGCCGGGCGCTGCAGGGCCGCTCACGGGACGCCGAGACGCTCATCGTCGAGCTCGCCAAGACGTGGCGGGAGGTGCGGGCCATCGCCAGCGGCGAGTGGATCGACGCGACCGCGCACGCCGCCGTCCTCGCCGGGCGGGTCGCGATGATGGCGATCCGCGACATGCTCGCCGACGTGCCGCACCGCACCCCGTGGGTCGAGGCGGCGATGCGGACGATCACCGGGGCGATCGCGTTCGTCGACGGCGACTTCGCCCGCGCCGCCGACATGCATCTCGCCGCCGCGGAGCTCTACGACGAGATCCCCAACGCCTCCGCCCGCATCCTGTCGCTGACGTGGGCGGTGCAGGCGCTCGGCCGGCTCGGCCCTTCCGCGGCCGACCGTCTCGAGCCGTGGCGGAGCGAGCTGGTGGCCTTCTCGACCCAGGCCGGCGCGCCGCTGCTGCTGACCCTTGCCGAGCTGCCGCCTACGCCGCTATAGGCTGCTTGTCGGGCTCCGGCGCACTTTTCACCTTTTGTGCGTACATATCGATGTACTCCCGGCCGGACAGGGTCATCAACTCGTACATGATCTCGTCGGTGACGGCGCGCTCGATGAACCGGTCGCCGGCCATGCCCGCATAGCGGGAGAAGTCCAGGGCCGGGCCGAAGCGGATGTGCACGCGCTTCAGGTTCGGCAGGATCTGCCCGATCGGCTGCACCTTGTCCATGTTCATCATCGCCACCGGCACGACCACGGCACCGGACTCCAGCGCGAGGCGGGCAACCCCGGTCTTGCCCCGGTAGAGCCGGCCGTCCGGGGAGCGGGTGCCCTCCGGGTAGATGCCGAAGACGCCACCCTCCCGGAGGATCTTCAGGCCGACCTCCAGGGCGGCGCGGGCGGCCTTCCCGCCGGACCGGTCGATCGGGACCTGGCCCGTGCCGGCGAAGAACAGCTTGATCAGGCGGCCCTTGATCCCTTTTCCGGTGAAATATTCCGCTTTCGCAGGGAAGGTGACCCGCCGCTTGACACTCAGCGGCATGAAGATCGAGTCCGCGAACGACAGGTGGTTGCTGGCGATGATCACGGGCCCCTCGGCGGGGACATGCTCGAGCCCCTCCACCCTGGGACGGAAGATGAGCTTCAGCACAGGCCCGAGGACGATGTACTTGAGGAACCAGTAGAGCACCGCTCAACCTTCCAAGATCTGCCAGACAATCGGTGATGACCGTCGCAAAGAGCCTACGAACCAGTTCGGCACACCACAACGCACTCCCGGAAGCACCGTTGCGCGTGTCAGGATTTCCGTCAGCGGTTTTTTTCGCGGCGGACCGGTCGTCGCGATGTCGGCCGCGGGGAGGGGCAGGCTGTGCCAGGGGGTGGGGCGCGGCGCGGCCGGCGCGACAACGGCCTGGTGGCGCAGGAGTATGCGGTGGTGGGAGACGTCGATCCCAGGGTCGGCGAGCATCTGCTGGACGTGCTGGCGGCGGGCGGGATCGCCGCCTATCTTCAGCCTGCCACCGATCTGCACCCGGTGACCCGCACCACGACGCTGCCCGCCAGACCCACCGACCGGCTCTACGCTGATCGTGACCACCTCGCCACCGCCCGCGACTATCTCAGCCAGCTCACCGCTGTGCCCGAGCAGCACACCCCACCCGCCGAGGCGCCCCAGCCCGCCAAGGCGACCCCCGCCCCGGAGGCCAAGACGAGCCGCAAATCGGACGACGAGACGTTCGCCAGCATCATCGCCGGCTTCCACACGACCGTCGATCCGACCAGCGTGCCCTGGCCCGCCGCCGAGGACCTCGACTCCTCAGGCTCCGCCGCCCCCGACATGGACACCGAGCCGGCCCCGCGCACCCCGCTGCGCCGCGCCTCCGACGCCGTCGACCGGTCGCTGCTGGACAGCCTCGACTCGTTCGGCGCCGACCTGCCCGACGACGAGGACGACGAGGCGGGCTACACGCCCCCTCCCCCGCCGCCGCTGCCGCGGATCGCGCCGTCGACGCTGGTCGCGGTGGTCGCCCTGGTCGCGGGCCTGCTCCTGCTGATCTGGCCCGACCTGCTGCCGGTCTTCGGGCCGCAGTCGACCCTGTTCCTGGGCTTCGCGCTGCTGCTGAGCGGCTTCGTGACCCTGATCCTCCGCCTGCGCCCCGGCGACGAGGAGGACGACGACCCGGACAACGGCGCCCGCGTCTAAAGGCGTGTCTGGTAGGTGGGGCCGCAGCCCGGCATCCACTTACCAGACACGCCTCAGCTCCCGGGTTTCTCGAGCCAGTCGAGGATCGCGTCGATGGGCTCCTGCCAGCGGGCGTCGAGCATCATGTCGTGGCCCATGCCCGGGAAGAGCAGCGGGGAGCCGCCGTAGCGGCGTGCCACCCACTCCAGGGCGGCCGCGGACACGATGCGGTCGTCGGGGCTGCCGGCGACGAGGACCAGCGGGTTGCCGACCGCCGGCTCCGGCTCCTGGCGGCGGACGAGCTGCCGTTGCGCGCCGGCCGGGACGCGCTGGAGGCGGGCGGCGTACGACTGGGCCGCGTTCGCCGGGAGGGTGCTGCTGAACAGCTGCGACCGGCGCAGCGCGACGCGCCCGCCGAACAGGCCGGGGATCGTCCCGGCGGGGTTGCGGCGCAGCAGGCCCAGGGCGGTCGCCGGGCCGCCGAAGACCGGGGCGACGAGCACCCCGGCGCGGGCCGGGTACCGGGCCAGGGCCATGGCGACGACCAGGGCACCGGCACCGTGGCCGACGAGGACCGCCTGCCTGGGCAGGGCGGCGGCGACCTGGGTGACGTCGTGGACGTAGTCGCGCAGCCGGGCGTCGGGGTCGGGGCCGCTGCCGCCGTGGCCGCGCAGGCTCATCGCGGAGGCCGGGAAGCCCCGCTGGGCGGTGTGCTCCAGCCAGTGCTGGGCGAAGGCCCAGGCGCCGTGGCCGTACCCGGGGACGAACAGCACCGGCGGCCGGTCCCCGTCAGCGGCGTCGTCGGGCCGCTCGGTGAGGACCTCACGCCGGACGGGCTTCGCCGGGTCGGACCATTCGCCGGGGCGCATGACGCGCGTGGCCGGCGGGACACGGGTGGTCAACGGACCGCCTCCAGCTCGTGCAGGGACTTCTCCAGCTCCTGCAGGTACACGAAGTGACTCACCTCGAACCAGTGCCGGGTCGAGTCGGTGACCTTGCCGGCGGTGAAGCGGCGGTCACCGTCCTGCCGCAGCCTCGCCCACAGGGCCTGCGCCTTCGCGGGTGACGCGTCCAGCACGCGCAGCCACTGGGCGATGAACACGGTCTGCCAGTGCGAGAGGGTGAACACGCCCGAGTCGGGTTGCAGCAGCCCGGCGACGGCGAGGGTCGGGTGGGTCCGGGACAGCATCTGCAGCGCGAGCCTCGGGCGGCCGCTCGGGTCCGTCGACAGCAGCTCCGGCGCGAGGAAGTCGAAGCTCGGCACGTACCCGGTGGCGAAGACGACCAGGTCGGGCTCGACGGTGCGGCCGTCGGACAGGACGACCTCGGTGCGGTCGAACCGTTTGATGTCCGGCAGCGGGGTGATCCCGCCGTGGCCGAGGTAGTACGGCAGCTGGCTGTTGACGAGCGGGTGCATCTCGAGCAGGCCGTGGTCGGGCTTCGGCAGGCCGAAGCGGGTCAGGTCGCCGACCGTCATGTTGATCGTGCGTTGCAGCAGCCACTGGCGCAGCCGGAACGGCAGCCGCATCGCGAGGATCCGGTCGTTGACCTGGTCGGCGGGCTTGCCGAGGGCGTACTTCGGCGCGTACCAGTACCCGCGGCGGGTCGAGTGCCAGCACTTCGCGGCCTGCTGGGCGGCCTCGACGGCGATGTCGCAGCCGGTGTTGCCGGCGCCGACGACGAGCACCTTGCGCCCGCGCAGCTGGGCCGCGTCCTTGTACTGGCCGGCGTGGATGACCTTGCCGCGGAACTCGTCCAGCCCCTCGTAGTCGGGCATCTTCGGCGACCAGTTGTGCCCGTTGGCGGCGACGACGGCGGCATAGCGCATGGTGCGGGGCGCGCCGCCCCGGGAGCCGCGCACGGTGACGTCCCAGCGCGGCGGCCCGCCGGCGGGGTCCTCGGCGGGCTCGACCTTCGCCACGTCGGTGCCGAACCAGATGTGCTCCCGCAGCGAGAAGTGGTCGGCGTACCGCTCGAAGTACGCCAGGAGCTGCGAATGGTGCGGGTAGTCGGGCCAGTCGTCGGGCATCGGGAAGTCCGGGAACTGGGTGAACGGCTTCGAGCTGATCAGGTGGGTGCTGGCGTAGACGGGGCTGCGGTCGTGCCGCCAGTTCCACCCGCCGCCGACGCCGGTCTCGCGCTCGTAGCAGTCGACGCCGAAGCCGGCCTCGCGGAGGTTCTTGATCGCGGCGAGCCCGGTGCCGCCGGCGCCGATGACACAGACGGTGTCGCCACGGTCGTAGACGGGCTCGCCGTCGCGCCAGTGGGTCGCGCCACCGTCCAGCTGGTCGAAACTTGTCACCCGCGTCGTCTCCCCACTGCACCGCGCATGCTTCGTCGCGGCCAGATCCTCGTCCGCTCGGCGCTGGTTTGTCCAGTCCCGCCCGTCGCCGTTTCCCATGATCCGGAAGACTTTGTGTCGTCAGGGCACAATGCCGGTGAGTTAAGCGTTCAGGGTGATGGATGGGGCTGGATGGTGACTGTGAAGGTTGCTGTCCAGTTTCGTTGTTTGCGGCCGGGTGGTT